>JAFDJI010000738.1 GCA_019307545.1 Deltaproteobacteria bacterium
CTCCTGGCTCGAGGAGGTGACCCCCCTGGTCCTGGAGGCGGTGCTGCGGGACATGAGCGTGGTGTCGACGTGTGAGGAGCTTGCATTCCCCTTTCAGCGCCATCCTCGAATCAGCGAACGCATCGATCGGGTTGCGCGCAACCATCGGTGTGCGGTGGTGGGGACCGGCATCAACCCCGGCTTCCTCATGGATGCGCTTCCGGTCACGCTGACCTCGGCCAGCCACGATGTCCGGCGCGTGCGGGTGGAGCGAGTCCTCGACCCCAGGCCGCGGCGGGAGGCGTTTCGCAGGAAGATGGGCCTGGGCCTGACCCGGCATGCGTTCGACGAGGTACTCGCGACTGGCCGGCTCGGCCATGCCGGGCTGCTGGAGAGCGGTCGGCTGGTGGCGGCCGGGTTGGGGTGGGAGGAGGTCTCCTGGAAAGGGGGAATGCGCGGTATCGAAGCCGAAGACGGCACCATGCTGGGAATGATCCAGACCTTGATGGGCACCACCCCCGACGGTCGATGCATCGAGTTGCACTTCGAGGCGAACGCCAAGGTGACCAGCGGCGTGGACCGCATCGAGGTGGACGGCGTCCCCACCCTGCGCCTCCAATTCGAGGGGGGTGTGTCGGGTGACGATGGCACCGCTGCTGCGGTGCTGCGCGCTGCACGGGTCATCGATGCGGCACCGCGGGGCCTGGTCACGATCCTGGACCTGCCGGCGCGTGCGTGGAGGGAGTACTGAACGCGGCGCTAGTCCGCCGCCTCGACGGCCTCCACCGGGCTCAGGGTCGGCATGACCATCGTGGAGATGGGCTCGGGTGGTTCGGGTCCCCTCACGTACAGGGTCCCGGTCACCTTCACCTTCTTCCCGTCCCAGCCGGCGCGCTCCTCCTCGCTCCGAATGGAATCGTCCGACCAGATCGGCTCCAGCAGGACCAGGTTCCCGTCGGACATGGTGATCGCCGCGTGGCCCTTGTACTGGGGGGGCGGCTTCTGGCGCATGCGGACGTCGAGTTGGCCGTAGATGCCGATCACCACGACCCGTTCGCCGTCATGGCCTTGAATGTCCGCGCTCCGCTCGATGGTCGTGGGCTCGCCCATCTGCTCCTCCGCAGCCGGGTCGGGGGTTGGGTCCGGAACCTCGCCTTCGCTTGCCACGGGCGGCACGCTCGCGTTTCCGGGAGGGGCGCCGTTGCAGGCCAGCAGAATCAGCAGGCCGAGCGCCAGGCGAAGTCGGGGAAAGGTGCGGGTCACGATTTCCGTTTGCGGACCCGCATCGTAGTCGGGCTCTTGCCGTGCTGTTTGGTGCCGAGGTGGTGTTCGTGGAACGTCTGCCCTTCTTTGTGGGGCGGGCCATACATCTGGAACTCCCAGTCGGTGTTCTTGGCTTCGGCGTCGCCGACAGCGTAGTTCTCCAGAGTCACCTTGTCGCTGCCGCTCTTCATCACTACGCCGGCCCAGTGGAAGTTCCAGGTCTTGGTGCCCTCGTAGTTCTCTCCGCCGGAGGACATGGTGAAGCCTTCGCCGATCTCCGGGTCCGCGTGCTGGTTGATCCCGATCATCTTGTCGATCTCGTCGATCTCGTCCGGGGTCAGCTGCGTCTTGAACGCCTCGTAGTGGGCCAGCCCATACTTGTAGAACGCGTCCATGATCTCGTTCTTCATGCGCCCGGGGTTGGAGGCTTTCGTCTCGCGTTCTTCGACGGTCGCCTCGCGGGTCTTGGGCGCCTCCCGCAGGCCGAGCCTCACCAACAGGCTCTGGATCCACGACAACTGCTCCGGCGTCGGCTCGACCTTCCAGTCGTACACTGCCGTGGTGTCGCTGTAGTTCTTACCAGTTCCCTGGCCCACGCCGATCACGTCGCGGAAGGAGCGCCCGCAGTCGGCCCAGAGGGTCATCTCGTCGCCCTTGGTCCCGGTGGCGACGTTCTCGACCTCCACCTTGTTGAGGGTACGCATCTCGCCCGCGGACTCACCCTCGGGTATCGGGCCGGTGATGGTCTCGCCGATGGTCGACATGCGCATGACCGACTTGTTGCCCTTCAGGATTGCATTGGCGGCGTTGATCTGGTTGGGGACGGCCCAGAACTCGTGGCTCCCGTAGCTGCCGGACTGCCCGACGCCCATGTTGCCGTCATCCGCGAGTCGGATGTCCATGAGGGCGTTCCAGGTCTCGTCATCCTGGTCCGCTTGGCCCACCTCGGTGTACCGCATGATGTCGCCAGCCTCGGCGACCCCGGACACCTCGGCCACGTCGCCGCGCGCCGCTCGGAAGCCGGCGACATCGGCCTCGTGGTCGAGTCCGCGGCTGATGTTCACGTCCCCCTTGCGCATCGGCTTGGCTGGGGCCTGCTTCCCGCCCTGCTGGACGATGTGGGCAAGCTCGTGTCCGATGATCTCCTTGCCCTTCGCGGTGTCGGGGGCGTACACGCCCGGCTTGACGTGGATCTCGCTGCCGCGGGCGAAGGCCAGGGCACCGACCTGCTCGGCTTCCTGGTCCTGGTGCACGCGAACGTCTCCGAAATCGAAGTCGAAGGCGGATTCCATCTTGGCGCGAAGCTCCGGAGGAAGCTCCTCGCCGCTTCGCTTGCCCAGCACATCGAGGACGGCGCTGTTGTCTGGACCTTTCTTGTCCGACTTGCGCGCGCCCTTGGACTTCTTGTGCTCAGCCGGGGGAGGGCCTTTTGCCTTGCGACTGTGGGCCGCCATGATGTGCTCCTGAGGAGAAGAATGTACACCGCG
>JAFDJI010000739.1 GCA_019307545.1 Deltaproteobacteria bacterium
CGCGAAGCCCCCGCGGATGGTCGGGTCGACGAGCCACAAAGGCGCGGTGGCGTCGGCGCTCGCGGAGGCCACCCACTTGCCGTCGGGGGATATTGCGATGCCCCGTACGCGGTCGCCGTGACCGAGCAGTCGCCAGGAGTCACCGGTCGCGAGGTCCCACACCGCGACCACTCCGTCGTTTCCCGCGGTGATGAGCCGGGCTCCGTCCGGGGTCAGTTGCAGGTCGCGGACCACACCCACGTGGGCGTCGATCCATTGGGTTTCGCCACCCTCCAGGTCCCAGAGTCCCACCTGGCCGCCGCGGCTGGAGGTGATCAGCGTGGTGCCGTCGGGGGTGAACGCGAGGCTGCGCGCTTCGTGCGCGAGCGGCAGTACCGCCAACGCGTCGCCGGTGACCACGTCCCAGATCCGGACCGTGCGGTCGTCCCCCGCGCTGGCGAGGCGGGTGGCATCGGGGGAGAACACCACGTGGTCGGCCCCGGCCTGGTGTCCGGTCATGACGTGCACCCGCAGCCCGTCCATCGCGGTCAGGCTGACCAGCCCGTTCTCGCTGGCGGAGGCGATCCAGGCGCCGTCGTGAGACCAGGCGGCGTGCTCCACCGGGGCCCCATGCCGGGTGATCTCGCGCAGGAGCACCCCCTCGGCGGACCACAGCCGGATGACCCCGTCGTGACCGGCCGAAACGATCTGGCTGCCATCCGGAGACCAGGAGCCGATCATTGCCTCGCCGGTGTGCCCTTTCAAGACCGCCGCGGCGGTCCCGTCGCGCCATAGCCGCAGGGTCCCGTCCTGGCTCGCGGAGAGGAGTGTGCTCCCGTCCGGAGACCACTCCACCCACTTCACGTCCCCCTCGTGACCGCGCAGGACCTGGACGGTGCGAGCGGCCGGGTCCCAGATGCGGACCTCGTTGTCGTAGGCGGCGCTCGCCACCTGGCGCCCGTCTGGGGACCAGGCCACCCTGCGCACCTCGTTGGTGTGTCCGAGGAGCAGGTCCGCGGCTACCCCGCGGCGACGGGCCTCGTGGGCCACGGCGAGTGCGTCTCCCCATGCCGCCTGTTCGGGCAGCGACTTCAGCCAACCGACTGCCAGCGTGGGCTCGGTGGGAAGGGTGGCCCGACCCTGCATCAGGGTCAGCGCCGCGGTGCGTGCCTCCAGGGCTTGTTGGGCGGCGACTGCCGCGTTTCGTTCCTGGACGGCCTGGATCCCCAGGAAGCTCGATACCGCGGCGCTGATCGCCAGGACGAAGCCCATCGCGACCAGGGAGGTCGCGAGCGCCGGGTTGCGTCGGGCGAACTTCTTGATCTGGTAGACCGCGGTGGCGGGGCGGGCGTTGATGGGCTCGTCGTTGAGGTACCTGTGGATGTCCTCGGAGAGTGCGGCCGCAGACTGGTACCGGCGGGTGGGGTCCTTCTCCAGCGCCTTGGCGATGATGGTCTCCACGTCTCCGGAGAGCTGGGGGTCGAGGCGTCCCAGTCGGGGTGGGTCCACCTCGCGAATGATGCGCAGGACATCGGCCAGGGTCTGGTTGGAGAGGTCGTTGGGCAGCTTGTCGGAGAGCAGCTCGTACCCGATGACCCCGAGGGCATAGACGTCCGAGCGGCCATCGAGCTTGCCGGGATCCAGCGATGCCTGCTCGGGGCTCATGTATGCCGGGGTCCCGACGATCTCCCCCATGCGGGTCTGGCGGACGCCGCCCTCTTGCTCGGGTTCCATGGCGCGCGCGATGCCGAAGTCGAGGACCTTGGGCTGTCCCGCATCGGTGACCAGCACGTTCGCGGGTTTCAGGTCGCGGTGGATGACCCCGTTTAGGTGTGCGTGGTGCACCGCGTCGCACAGGTTCGCCAACAGCTCCAGGCGTGCGGGGAGGTCGATCTCTTCGTCCTCGGCGTACCAGTTGATGGGCATTCCGTGGACGAACTCCATCGCGAACCAGGCCCAGCCCTTCTCCTGCCGCGCCTCCAGGATGCGGGCGATGCCCGGGTGATCCAGTCGGGCGAGGACCTCGGCCTCGAAGGCGAACCGCCGCTGGGCCCGCTCACCGGTACGGGTTGAGCGGATGACCTTGATGGCGACGGGTCTGCGGGGGTTCTCCTGCTCGGCCTGGTACACGACCCCCATCGCCCCGCGACCAAGCTCGCCCAGGATCCGGTAGTTGCCGATGCGCTCCGGGACCTCCCCGGCCTCGGTGTCGACCGGCGCGATGGTGTCACCGGTGTTGAATTCCCTGCCCGGGACCTCCTTCGGGGAATCTTCGCCTGCACCCTCTTCTTCGGGGGCGTCGAGGTCGATGTAGGTTTCCTTTCCGCCGGTCATCGCCACTCCATCCGGCAAGCGCACCCACCGCGCGTCCCGTCGGGTATACCGCAGAGGGAGGAGAGATGCGTATCGCCGCCTGTTCGGACGAGCCCTACCCGGTGCACGCCACCATCGTCGCGGAGTTGGAGCGGCGAGGCCATCAAGTGGTCCGCTTCGGCTCGCTGGCCTCCGGACGCGAGGAGCCCTGGGCGGTAGCGGGCCGCAGCAGGGGTGCCACCTCTCGAGTTTCGCAACAGGTGTTGCGAAACGGGGGAGGTGAGGTGCCACCTCTCGAGTAACGCAACGGTGTGTTGCGAAAACGTTGAGGTGAGGTGCCACCTCTCGAGTAACGCAACGTGGCGTTGCGAAACGGCGGAGGTGAGGTGCCACCTCTCGAGTATCGCAACGTGGTGTTGCGAAAACGCCGA
>JAFDJI010000006.1 GCA_019307545.1 Deltaproteobacteria bacterium
ATCGTCATGGCCACCGACTGCCTGGGCGAGGCGGTCGGCGAGCTGGACGCGTTCCTCGAGGGCACCACCGAGTTCTGGGCCACCGCCGCCAGCGAGGGCATCGAGGCCGCCCAGCGCAACTCGAACTGGGTCGAGCGGATGATGAACTCGATCATCTCGGCCAGCTTCGGGTTGTTGTCTGTCGCCCCGGCCTTGATCGCCTGGATGTTCGGGCCGTCGCCGAGGTGGTCGAGGTCGGCGGTCTCGCTCGACATCGTGCCCATCAGGGCCTCCCAGGGGAACGAGAACTCCAGCGGGTCGAGCGCCTCTGCCAGGAAGGGCTCGCCGCGCCACTTGTCGCCCGTGCCGGGGATCCCCACGGTGAGCTTGGAGATCCCCGCGACCACGCCCCAGGCCGCCGTGGGCTCGATGCGGAACTCCATGGGCACGTTGATGTCGAGCATCCCGGTGAGGTCCTGATCCTCGTCCCAGGTCATGTCGCTGGAGAAGCTCGGGTCCTTCACCGCGAGGACGGCCTGCAGGCCCACGTCACCCTTCACGCCGATCGAGATCCCGTACACGGTGGCGATGATCTTCAGGTAGAGCCCCATCCCCAAGGCGAGGCCGAAGTCGGTATTTTTGAACCCGCCCGAGGCCTCGATCTGCGGAGCCTTGTCGCCGAGCAGGTCGTACTCGGGCACGCTCGCCGACAGGTAGAATCCGGAGATCCGCCCGGTGGGTCCCGCCTTGCCCAGGTTCAGGCCGAACTCACCCACCACGCCGTGCAGGTAGGGGATCCCCACGACCGGCAGGTACATGGCCTTGTCCATCTCCTTCTTGAACCAGGCGAAGTTCTTTCCACCGAACAGGAGATTGAAGTCGATGACCGGCTCGTTGGCCACCGCCATCAAGCTCGCGCCAGCGGAGATGAGCAGCTTGCCGTCGGCGTAGGCAATGCTCGCCTTGGCGCTCGCCTTGGCGTCCTCGTCGATCACTACCTCGGCGCCGCCCGACGCGGCCAACCCGTTGTCGTCGTCGTAGCTGATGTGCACCTGGCCGGAGATCGCCGGGGACTCCCCGTCCTTGGAGCTGATGTCCAAGCCGCCGGCGAGGTACAGGCCGTCGTTCCAGCCCCCCTGGACGCCGCCGGTCAGCTTGACGGGCAGGTCGTCCGGCGCCGACACCTGGATGTCGGAGGTGACCTGCGTTCCGCTGATCTGCAGGAAGAACCGGTCGACGATCAGCAGCGGGGTCGTGATGTTCGATCCCTCGAAAGTGGCCTCCAGGCCACCGTCGGCGGTCGCACCCGCGGAAAACGCGATGGCGCCCTCCTCTTTGGCGTCATCCATGCCGGTGAGGTCGGCGGTGCCGGTCACCTCGCCCGAGAACAGGCCCTGGTCGTAGGTCAGGTCGCCCGAGAACCCGCCCGTGATCAGCGGCACATCGGCCGGGTAGTTGAAGGTCGCCTCGGGGAACACGAAGGTCGCCGACTCCACGACGCCGTCCTTGACCTTTGCAGACGCCGTGCCCAGCCCGAACGGGCCCCCGACGAGCGCGAGATCCACGGCCGAGGTCAGGCCGCTCGTGGTGAGCAGGGTCTCGCCCAGGGCGCCGCTCAGGACGAGATCGGCGGCGCCGAGGTTGATGGCGAACGCCAACCCGTTGGCCTGCAGCGTGGTGGTCTCACCCGCGTGCCGGCCCATGATGACCAGGGGCTCGGACAGGCTCACGGACGGGCCCAGGTTGGTGATGTTCGCGAAGATCGTGGCCTCGGGACCGCTCTCCCCGAACGCATCGATGTGCAGATCGACCGAACCGAACCCGGTTTGCACCGTGGCGACACCGTTGCCGGCCACGACCGCGCCGTCCTTCAACGCCGCAGTCAGCTCACCGGTGACGCCGGTCACGCCGGGAGCGGCGGTCCAGTCGATGCCGAGCGCTTCGAGGGGGACGGTGGCGGACCCGGTGAGGCCCTGGACCGCGTCGTAGCCAAGCTGGTCGAACACGACCTCCAGCTCGGAACCGCCAGGCAAGGTTCCTTTGACGTCCTTCGGCACCAGCGAGAGCCCCTCCGCAGCGGTCCACGCCAGGTCCAGGGTGCCACTCACCGCCCCGTCGGCCACCGAGAGCAGAATCCCCGGGATCGACAGGGAGGGCGATTCGCCATGGGGGGCGGTGATGGTGCCGGTGATCCCCTGCGCGGTGCCGGGGAGCACCGCCGTGACCGTCCCGGTACCCGAGATGTTGGACAGGCCCTGCACGGCGAGGTCGAAGGTGCCCGACAACACCTCGGTGAGGTCGGTGAGTCGGGACGACACGCTGCCGACGAGCTTGGTGCCGTCCGAAGCGATGCGGCCCCCGGTGACCTGCGCGACGGCATTGTCGACGGACAGGCCGGTCAGGGCCGGGGTGTCGGCCGCGAAATGGAAGTCGAAGCCGTCCACCGAGACCGAGAACGTCACCGAACCGAGGTAGGGGAGGGTCACCTCCTTGGTGGTGCGGGCCACGAGGCGGTCGCCTGCCCAGCTCAGGCCTACCGTGCCCTCGACGCCGGCGAGGGTGTAGCCGGCGTGGCCGCCGCCCTGTACGCCGCCCTCGCCCACGGCCAGGTTGAGGTCCGACAGCTCGAGGCCCTCCCACACCGGGTGGGCCCCGGTGGCCTTGACGCGTAGGCGCAGCGCGGTCCCCTCGAAGTGGCCGCGGACCTTGCAGGCCACGCACCCAGCGACCGTCGCGGTGCCGCGTACCGCGCCCTGGGGGCCCGACCCGCCGATCTTCACGGCTGCGGACAAGCTCTCGATCTGGAGGTGTCCATAGCTCCCGCCGAACCCCGACAGGCCGATCGTCTGGGTCTCCTCGCCGCAGGTGACCGAGAAGGTGTTGTCCCCGAGCGTGCAGGTGTAGGTGCGGGTCACTGGCGCCGCTGCCGCGCCTCCATCGTCGCTGCCCGTTCCCTGCACAGCGGCCGCCGCCACGCTGTTGCTCACGGTGCTCTGGGCGGGCTTCGGCGCCGGGGCGGAACGCTTCGCGGGTGCGGCCTTGGCGGGCTGGTGCGCTTTGGTCAGGGCTCCACCCTGTCCCGTCGGACGCCGGCATTCGACGCATACCGGTTCGCTTCTTCCAGCGCGCGCGCCCGTGTCTCCGCAGACATCGTTGCCCTCGAGGAGGAGAGGTGGCCGCTCACAGGGTAGTCGGCGAACCTTCGCCAGGCAATGGAATAGCGGAGTTTTATGAGGCCGGAAACCAGGGAAAAGACAGAAAGCACATAAGGAGGGGGATGTCTGGACGAACACGCCCCCCTCGGGGACGCCGGCACCTCCGAACCCGTGTGGTCGAGGATCGCGGCGACGTGGTGGTGCTGTGGCTGCGCTCCGGCCCGAGCAACGGGGACCACGGGCACCACGCCCTTGTGGGCGTCGACCCCGACCTGGTGACCGCGCGCTGGCTCACCGTGCTGTAGCACTCTCAGAGCTGGGGACGCGCCCCCGTTGGCACTGGCTCCCCCGTTTGCCGACCCCACCAGGCGCCGACCCCCTCCGCCACCTCGTACACGTCCTCCAGGATCATGTACAGCGCGGGGACGATGAGCAGCACGATGAAGGTGGCGAAGAGGATGCCGTAGCCCAGGCTGATCGCCATTGGGATGAGGAACCGTGCCTGCACCGAGGTCTCGAAGATCATCGGCATCAGGCCGAAGAAGGTGGTCAGTGAGGTCAGCAGGATGGGTCGCAGGCGGCGAGAGGCCCCGCCCCGGATGGCATCGCAAGCGTCCGCTCCGTTGGCCCGGATCCGGTTGGTTTGGTCGATGAGCACCAGCGAGTCGTTCACCACCACGCCCGAGAGCGCGACCACTCCGAACAGGCTCATCAGCGACATCGAGTAGCCCATGAGCACGTGCCCAATCACCGCGCCCACGAAGCCGAAGGGGATCGCCGACATGATGATCAGCGGCTGGGTGTAGCTGCGAAAGGGGACGGCGATCAGCGCATAGATGGCCAGCAGGGCGATTATGTAGTTCTTGCCGAGGCTCTCGAAGGTCTCGGACTGGGCGCGCTGCGACCCCACGAAGTCCAGCTCTAGGCCGGGGTACTTCTTCATCAGGCGCGGGAACTCCTGCTTCTGGAGCACCCCGAGCACTTCTCGGGGCGATTCCACACCCGGGGCGAGGTCCGCCACCACGTCCACCACCCGGCGCCCATCCTCGCGGATGATCGAGGTGGGCGCTCGCCCACGCTCGAACTCGGCGACGTAGTGCAGCGGGACCTGTCCTCCGGCGGGGGTCCGCAGGAGCAATTCCTCCAGGTCGTACTCGGACCGGCGCTGTGCCTCGGGCAGGCGGACCATCACCTTGATCTCGCTGCGGCCACGCTGCTCACGGAGGGCCTCGGCGCCGTAGAAGCCCGATCGGAGCTGCCGGGCGACGTCGTTGCCGGTGAGTCCGAGGGTGCGGGCGTGGTCGCGGAGGTGGAAGTCGAGCTGGGGTTTGCCGGCCGCATAGCCGTTCTCGACGTCGGATAGCTGTTCGAAGGACCGCAGCAGCTCCGTCATCTCGGTGGAGGCCTCGGCGAGCACCGCGGTGTCGGTGTGGGAGAGCTGCACGTCGACCGAGGCACCCGCTCCGGGCCCGATGTTGGCCTTCAGGGTCAGGGAGTCCAGCCCGGCGATCGGTGGCAGGGCCTCGAGCCAGGCGGCGGCCACCTGGGCGGTGGAGATCTTCCGCTCGCCCAGCGGGAGCAGCTCCAACTCGACGGCCACGAGGTGACTGCCGGCTTCTCGGGTTGCGCCGCCGTGGCGGCCGCTCATCGGACCCTCTCCGACGTGGCTGACCATGCCCTGCACGATCTCCCGGCTCGCGACCTCGTCTATCGCCGCCCACGCAGAGCGCTCCAGCTCCCGCTGCACCGCGACCGAGCGCTCGATGGGAGTGCCGTAGGGCAGCTTGGCGTAGGCGGTGACCACGTCCCCCTGGATGACGGGGAAGAAGTTGAACGGCAGCAGGCCGCTGGCGACGAGACCGACGGACACGAAGAACGTCAGCCCCGCGATGGCGACGGTGATGTACCGGTAGCGCAGCACTGCGGTGAGGACCGGGTGGTAGACGTCGGCGATGAACCACTCCAGTCGGTTCGCCATCCACCTGCGCGGCCGGTCGACCTGGGTCCAGAACCACCCGGACGTACCACCGCCGCGGCTGTGCGCGAGGTGCGCGGGGAGGATGAAGAAGGACTCGAGGAGCGAGAACGCGAGGACGAGCAGCACCACCATGGGCATGATCTTGAAGATCTTGCCCATCACTCCCGGTACGAAGAACAGCGGCGCGAAGGCGGCCATCGTGGTGAGGATGGCGAAGGTGACCGGCATCGCCATTTCCCGGGCACCCTCGATGGCCGCCTCCATGCGCTCCTTTCCCTCCTGCAGCTTGTGGAAGGCGTTTTCGCCGACGATGATCGCGTCGTCGACGACCATGCCGATGGTCACGATGAACGCGAACAGGCTGATCATGTTGATCGACACGTCGACGCCCGGAAGCAGCAGGAAGGTGCCGAAGAACGAGATCGGGAGGCCCAGGGCCACCCAGAAGGCCAGGCGCACCTCGAGGAAGAGCCCGAGGATGAACAGGACCAATACACCGCCCAGCGCCGCGTTCTTCATCAGGAGCGCGATGCGTTCCTGGAGGCGGGTGGAGTCGTCGTCCCAGATCTCGACGGCGATGTTCTCGGGAAGCTCGGCCTGCAGCTTCTCGGCGTACTCCCGCACCGCGCTCGAGACGTTGAGCGGGGTCTCCTGGCCGACCCGGTACGCGGTGACCTCCACCGCGGGTCGCCCGTCGTAGTACATCGCCTGGTCCGTGTCGGCGAAGCCGTCGTGGATCGTGGCGATGTCGCCGAGCCGGATGGCGGCACCCCCCGCGGTGCTGCGCAGCACGATGTCCGCGAACTCCTCCCCAGAGAGCCTCCGGTCGGCCACCCGGACCAGCACGTGGCCGCCCGCGGTCTCGACGGTCCCCCCGGGCAGCTCCAGCGAAGCGAACCGGATCTGCATCGCCACTTCTTCGAGGGTGAGACCGTGTGCCTGCAGGGTCTCGCGGGGGATCTCGATGCTGACCTCGAGCGGTGGGACCCCGAAGACCTCGACCTGGGAGATGTCTTCCACCCGCAGCAGCTCATCCCGGACCCGCTCCGCGAGTGCGTGGAGCTGTCGGAGATCCTGGTCGCCGGCGAGGATCAGCGACACCACCCGCTGGCGCCGCGTGAGGAGCGCCACGGTGGCCTTCTCCGCGTCATCGGGGAAGGTGAGGATGCGATCGACCGCGCCCTTGACGTCGGCGAGGACCTTGTCGGGATCGGCGTCGATCAGCAGCTCCACCGACACCACGCCCACGCCCTCCGACGAGGTGGAGGTGACGCGCTTGACCCCATCGATCCCCCGCACCGCCTCCTCGACGACCAACGAGATGCCCTGTTCGACCTCGGTTGGGCTCGCCCCCGGATAGGGTACGGACACGGCCACGACGTCCAGATCGAAGGAGGGGAAGATCTCCTGCTTCATGGTGAGCAAGGAGATCAGTCCACCGACGAGGACCAATGCCATGAGCAGGTTCGCGGCGACAGGGTTGCGGGCCATCCAGGAGATCGGGCCCCGCTCGTTGCTGGAGCTCACCGGCCCACCTCCCGGTCAGGCTGGCCGTCCGGCTCTGGTAGACCGGCCGTGGCGTCGTCCGCCGTGCGGACGGGCAGGCCCACGAGCGGCATCGCGATCGGGCTGGTCACCACCCGCTCGCCAGGGACGAGCCCGTCACTGACGTACAGCGCTGTCGCGTCCCGCCAACCGATCTCGACGGTCCGCCGCGCCAGGGTGCCCTCCGTCGTCACGATCCACACGCGGTTTCCATCGGTGACGGCGGTGCGGGGGACTTCGACGGTGTGCCGAAGGGAGCGGCCGGAGAGCGTGACATCGACGAACGAGCCGGTGAGCAGTGGAAGCGCCCCGGGAGGCTCGTCGAGCGGCGCCTCCACCGCGACGAGCAGCTGGGCCATCCGAGTCTGGGGCTCGAGCTGCCCGGCGATGCCCACGACCTGCCCGGTACGAGCGACGTCGTCCGTCACCCCGGTGCCCAGCGTTACGGTGGCGAGCGAGCCGTTCGGGGAGTTCATGCCCGGAATGTCGAGGACGGAGAGTTTCTCGACCGGGACCGAGACCTGGACCCAGAACCGGTCGGTGCCGTACAGGGTGATAATCGGACCTCCGGGTCCGACCACCTGACCCACGTCGATGCGCTCGACGACGACGATGGCGTTGAAGGGCGCCCTCAGCGTTGTCCGCCCCAGTGCGAGCTCGGCGCGCTTGAGCGAGCTGCGCGCGCCCTCGAGGTTCTGGGCGGCGGTCTGGAGGTGCGGCTCGCGCAGGGCCAGCGGTGCTTCGGAGGCGGGGCGGCCGTTTCCGAGCAGCTCCCACTCGCGCCGGGCCACCTCGCCGCGACCGGCCTCCAACTCGAACTCCAGCTCGGCCTGGCGGACGCGTCCCTTCTCCACCTCGATGGCCAGCAGGTAGTCGCGCGCGTCGATGCGGGCCATCACCTCGCCCTCGACGAACCGCCCACCCACCCGGAGCTTGTCCTAGACCGCGATGATGCGGCCGGAGACCTCGGGGGTAATGGACACCTCGCGGGCCGGGACCACCACTCCCGAGGCCTCGACCCGGGCCACGGCGTCGGTGCGCTTGACGATGACCACCTCGACGAGCGGCGGGGCGACCTCCTGATCGCCACGGCGGGCGGAGGGGGCGAAGATCACCAGCGCGCCGGCGCAGGCGCCACCGACCAGCAAGATGAGCCCCGGGATGAAGACCCGAAAGAGCAGCTTCTTCAGGATGCCATCATTCATCGGCCTTCCTCCGTCCAGGCGCCGCCGAGGGCGCTGTGGAGCTGGATGCGCGCCCCGAGGAGCGCGCGGCGGGACTGGAGCTCGGAGAGCTCTGCGGTGTGCAGGGAGTTGAGCGCGAGGAGCACGGACAGGTAGGGAATCAGCCCCTCGGTGTACTGGGAGCGGGACTCCTCCCAGGCGAGCCGGGCGGCCTCGTGTTGGGCGCGGACGGCCGCGAGCATCTCGGCCCGCTCCGCTTCGCCGTGCAGCGCCGTCTCCACGTCTTGGACGGCCTGGAGCACCGCTGCCGCGTAGGTGTGCTCGGAGGCCGCTGCGCTCGCCCGGGATTGGCGGATGGAAGCGTGGGTCCGCCCGCCCTGGACCAGCGGTACCGTGAGGCTCGCGCCGAGGCCCCAGGTGTCCTGTGTGTTGAACTCATCGATGTAGCGGGCCTGCCAGCCCGCCTGCCCGGACACCGCGAGGGTGGGAAGCAGCGAGCGGATGGCAGAGAGTCGGCGTCGCTCTGCCGACTCCAGCCTTGCCTCGGCGGCCCGCAGATCGGGGCGGCTTTGGAGCAGGTCGGCGGGTACGCCGGTGCGAGGCGCGGTGGGTAGCTCCGGCAGGGCCGTACCCACCTCGGGGAGCGGCGCGCCGTCCTCGAGCGCGAGCAGGATTCGGAGCTGGGATTCCGCCGTACGCTGGGCGAGGCGTGCCTGGGGCAGGAGGGTGCGGATCGAGGCGACCTGCTGGCGCTGCTGGAGCACGTCGAGCGATCCGGCGATGCCCAACTCGTACTGAAGCTCCACCACCTCGAGGAGCGCCTCGTTGCTCTGTGCCTGTCGGGTGGCGATGTCCACCTGCTCTCGGGTCGCGACCAGGTCGAGGTAGGCGCTCACGATCCGGGCGGCGAGTGCGCTGCGGACCCCGTCCCGGTCGCCGCGGCTGGCCTCCGCGTCGAAGCGGCTGGCGCGGTAGCCGAGGGTGTCCCGACCGAAGACATCGAGCGGCACGGAAACGCTGAGGGTGGCCGACCCGGTGTGGTAGAGGTCCGGCGGTTCGAAACCCGGCGAGGTGGGCAGCCCTCCGAACTGGAAGCCCAGCGAATCGTAGGGTTGGGTATTGGAGGACACCGAGAACATCGCCGAGGGGAGCACCGTGGAGAGGGTCTGGGACGCGGCGGCATCGGCCATCACCACGCGCTCCCGGGCCGCGGCGAGGTCGTGGTTGGCCTCGAGGCCCTGCGCCACGACTGACGTCAACTGGGGGTCTCCGATCTCCACCCACCAGGCCTTCCCGGACAGCTCACCCCCCCCGCCCAGGGCATAGGTGGCGTCTTCGGGGAGCCAGGTCGCCTCGCCAGAGGGTTTTTGCGCGAATGCAGCAGTGCTCCACGCGAGCAGGAGAACCAGCGTCACAGGTTGGGTCCTCATGGCTCCTCCCTCGGCAGCAGCCCTTGGAGCAGCAGGTCGACGACCGCCTCGGCCCACTGCTGGTCGTCGCGCTCCAGCACCGCGCCGGGTGACAGGTTGTGGGCGAAGCCCCGGAAGTGCAGTGTGCCGAGGAGGGCCATCGCCGACGACTCGGCGTCGTGCTCCTGCAGCCAGCCGCGCTCCGTTGCCGTCGCGAACCAACTCCGCATCGCGAGCATCCCGCGGACGGGTGGCGGAACGGGGAAGCGCGCGAACATCCGCTCGGGGGTGATGCCGCTGAACCGCAGCGCCATGATGCAGGGCATGCGCTCACGGAAGAACCCGAGGATCTGGAGTGCGATCTCGATCAGCTGCTCGCGTAGGTCCCCGGGACGGGGCCCTCGGTCCGCGGTCGCCATCCATGGGGGGTCTTCGGTGGACACCAGTGCTGCGAGGAACAGGTCCTCCTTGGTGCCGAACCGTTTGAACAGGGTGGCCTGGGAGATCCCGATTCGCTCGGCGATCACGTTGGTGGAGACGCTCGGCCCATTCTCCAGGATGCACGCCCGGGTGGCATGGAGGATCTCTTCGTCCGAGAATTGGCGGGGACGCGCCACGACGCCCTCCTGTTAGTAAGTGAGTGCTCACTTACGTAACGGGGCGACCTTGCCTGTCAAGCCCGCGGGGGCTTCAGCCTGGTACCCGGACCTTGGTGTTGCCCGACTCGCGCCTCGGTCGCCACGACCAGTCCTCGCTATGGCGCATCAGCCACAGCACGCTCATCACGGTGATTGCACCGAGTCCGGTCACCAGCGGCAGCGTGCCCGGCACCCTCAGGCCGAAGGCGACCAGGAGCACCGCGAGCACCCCCAAGCGCACCCCCTCCGAGGCGACGCCCCAGACCCGCCCCTCGAACATCGCGCCCCAGTTCACCGTGGTCCACACGACCAAGCACCCCACGGCCGCCAGCACCACCAGGGGCGTGGTCTGCTCCACGTGGAGCATCCAGGTGGTGGCCGCGGCGGTGATAGCGAAGTGCACCAGCACATATCCGGGCAGCCCCGGCGCGATGGGCGTGTCGAACTTCTGGAACCGGGACCGCCGCACCGGCCGAGGCAGCGGGGGAGGCGGCCTGTCCGCGGCGTACCAGTCGGGTGGGCGGAAGAACAGCGCGACCCGATCGCGCCAGCGACCGATCTGCCACGCTTCGCCAAACAACCAGAACCAGTGCTCGAAGTTGGCCCACACCGGGTTCCAGCTCGTGTGGGGCTTCACCGTGCCGTAGCACACCGGCTCTTCCTCCTGCCGGAAGGTGCCCAGCAGCCGATCCCATATGATCAGCATCCCGCCGTAGTTCCGGTCGATGTACTTCGGGTTGACGCCGTGGTGGACCCGGTGATGGGCCGGGGTGTTCAGGACCCATTCCAGGGGACCGAGGTGCCGAACCGTCTCGGTGTGGATCCAGAACTGGTACAGGGTGTTGAGCGCGCTGGAGGCCAGGAAGACCAGGGGCGGCACCCCCAGGACCGCCAGGGGCAGGTAGAAGGGCAGGCTGGTCACCGGGGAGAGCCAGGCCTGTCGCAGCGCCACCGCGAAGTTGAAGTCCTGGCTCTGGTGGTGCGGCACATGGGTGGCCCACACGAAATTGACCCGGTGGCTGGTGCGGTGCCACGCGTAGTAGGCGAAGTCGACCGCCACCATCGCCACCAGCCAGGTGGTCCAGTGGGTCTCCGACAACTCCAGGATGTGTACGGTCTGGTACAGCGCCACGTACACCGTGAACAGGCCCACCTTCATGAACACGGCGGTCACCTGGCTGCCGATGCCGCAGGACAGGTCGGTGATGGCATCGTTGAGACGGTAGATCCGCAGCCCCTGCAGGCGTGCGACCAGGATCTCCAGCCCGATCATCGCGAAGAAGATCGGGATCGCGAGTGCGATGAGGTTGGTATCCATGGCGCCTCCGTTTCCGGGGCCGGCGCTGACTCTACCGCCGCGTACGCGTTAGGCTACGCGTCTCCGGTGGCTGGGGAAAGGATGCTCCGCAACCTGATGTTGGCAGCGCTGGTGCTCCTGGGCGGTTGCGCCAAGTGGGTCCCCCCCACCCTGCAGCCGGACAACGTGGTGCCCTACACCACCGAGGACGGGTGGGAGATCGACCTCCGCCACTACCCCGGCGAAGGGCCCCCGGTGCTCCTCGTGCACGGGATGGGCGCAAACCACTACAACTGGGACTACCGCGAGGAGGTCTCCCTCGCCTACTACCTCCAGCAGGAGGGGTGGGACGTGTGGGTGCCGGAGCTTCGGGGAGATCCCGGGAGCCGTCCGCCCTCCAAGCGAGCGCCGAAGCAGTTCACCTTCGACGACCACGCCTTGCAGGACATCCCCGCCGCCCTCGACGTGGTGCAGGCGATCACCGGCGAGGAGCAGATCTACTGGGTCGGGCACAGCATGGGGGGCATGCTCCTGTACACCGCACTCTCTCGATACCCCGAGCGAATTCGGGCCGGGGTGGCAGTGTGCTCGCCGACGGAGTTCGAGTCGCTCACCGGGCTGCACCGCAAGCTGCGCGGCCTTGGGTGGGCCATGAAGGGGCGTGGCCGCATCAAGTCCCGGTTCTTTGCGTCGCTCGGTGCGCCCCTCGGTCGCGCCAACCCGCTGTACGGACGGCTCGCCAACCGGGACAACCTCGAGTGGCCGGTGGCGAACGGGATGTCGCGCTACGCACTGGTGGACCTTCCCAAGCCGGTGGTTCACCAGGTGACCACCTGGCTGAAGTCCGGGGAGTTGCTCACCGTGGAAGGGGAGCCGTGGCTCGTGCCCGCGGACGTGCCCATCCTGGTGATGGGCGGTTCGGTGGACCGCGTCGTGCCAGAGCCCAACGTCGCGGCCGCCTGCGACTTGTTCCCCAACTGTACCTACCGCCAACTGGGCGTGGAGGGCGGGTTCTCGGTGGACTACGGCCACATCGACCCGGTGATGGGGCGGACGGCGAGAACCGAAGTCTACCCGGTCATCGAAGCGTTCCTCTCCGAACACGTCGACCAGGGCGACGGTGCCGTGTCACACTCCCCCTGAGCCGTCCCGGAGGGATCCCACGGACACCCCGACCCGAGCCACGCCGTTCCGCATCCTCCTGGTGGAAGACGACGCGGACGTAGCCGAGCTGCTCTCGATGTGTGTGGACACCCTGCTCGAGGGGGTGGTCGCCGAGCATGCGCCGAGCGGGGTCGCGGCGCTCGAGCGCTTGGAGGCGGGAGCCCGCTTCGATCTGATCCTGTGCGACATCATGATGCCTGGCATGGATGGTGCGCGGCTTCTGCGCGAGCTTTCCAGCCGGGGGCTGCTCCAGGACCAACGGGTGGCCGTGTTGTCCGCGGTGGAGCGGGAGAGGATCGTCGACACCCTCGCCATGCCGAACGTGGTGGGGTTCATTCGCAAGCCGGTGGACCCGATCCGGCTGGCAGAGCTGGTCAAGGGCTTCCTCAACGCGGGCTAGCGGTGCTTTTGCTCCCACTGGCCGCGGTAGTCGAACCAGCCATCCTCTGAAGAGAGGGCCGGGGAGGCCTTGGGGCGTGCGGGCTCTTCGGCGCTGGAAGCGCTACCACTGTAGAAGTCCCTGTCCGCGGGTGTTGGCACGGGCGCCCAGTACTCGCGCTCCATGGACACGAACAGCTCGAGGGGAACGGCGACCGACTCGGGCCCCATGGGCAGGGCGAATACCAACGCGTCGTCCGCCAGCGGACCGACCAGGACCGTTCCGGTGTCCAGCTCGATCCGCCAGTCGCCGGTGGACGGACCCATGGGCGCCGCGGAGAGGCACTCGGACAGGAAGGGTGCGAACACCCCGAGGTCATTCTCGAGCACGATCTGGGTCCGATCCGGGTCCACCAGGAAGTCGTCGCCGTGGGTGGTTCTCACCCGGTACACGTCATGGTCGGGCCAGATCTCCGTCCCCTGGGTCTGGATCGCCTGAAGCGGGTCCATGGGCAGCTCGACGCCTACCACCTCACCGCCGACCTCCACGCCGATCTCCAACTCCGGATCGGCCCACTGTCCGCGAAGCTCGCTTCCGTTGCGGAGCCAGACGGTGACGTACCCGTTGGAGTCGGCGAGGCGGGTGCTCTCGACCGGGAGCACCACCCCGATGTCGTCCAAGGGGATGTGCAGGATCCCCACGCTGCTCTCGAGGCGCAGGAACTCGGTGGTGATTTCCCCCACGAGCACCTGCCCGTCCTCCAGGGTCACCCCCACCGGGGTGCCGGGTAGCTCGGTGCAACTGGCCAGGGTCGCGAGGGTGGCGAGGACCCCCAGGGTCGACAGGACGCGCATCATTCCTCCAGGGCGGTGCACCTCCCTGGAGACAGGTGTGGACGACCGGGGTTCCCGGCGGATGACACTCCTTGACTTGGCGGTCTTTCGGGTGCGGGTGCGGGAAGCGCCGCTGGGAGAACGACTTGCGCTTACGGGCGCTTAGGGGCGTTCCATTGCGCGCACGCTGCCCCTCGTGTTCACCTGGCGGATCACGTTCGCGAGCAGGGAGACCAACGAGAAGTCTCGGTAGAAAGCGGGCGCGTTCGGATGGAGGATGGAGTCGGTTCCGGCGACGGCGAACCGCACCCCCCGCTCCCGAGCGCGTTCGGCCAGCTGGTGCATCCGCTGCCAGGCCGGATCGGAGAACACCGGGTGGGCTGCGGCGACCAGGATGCCCGCTGCTCCCGCCTCCCAGAGCGCCTCTGCCGCCGAGACCACGCTCCCCCCGGTGTCCACGATGTCGTCGACCAACAGGACGTCCCGGCCGCGAACCTCTCCCAGCACCGTGGTGTGGGTCACCACGCTGGTCTTGCTGTAGTCACGCTCCTTGGACAGCGCGGCCAGGTCGCACTTCAGGTAGTTCCCGTAGTCGCGCGCCTGTTGCAGCCCCCCGACGTCCGGAGACGCCACGACCTCGCCGACCAGGCCCTGCTCCCGGAGGTAGCGGCCGAAGGGACGGGTGATGTCGACCGACTCCAACACACATCGGCGTGGGTCGTAGCAGCCGATGACCGCGTCGGTGTGTGGCTCGACGGTGATGACCATCGATACCCCCGCAGCCTCGATCATGCGGGCGAACAGACCGGTGCTGATGCCCTCGCGCGCGTGCTCCTTGCGCTTGTCCTGGCGGGTACCGGGGAGGTAGGGCAGGACCAGGGTCACCCGGTCTGCATCTGCGATGCGCGCCGCATCCGCGGCGTGGAGCGCCATGAGGAAGTTGTCGTAGAGCGAGTGGGCCCCACCCGGAACGATGGTGCGTTGGAGGATGTAGACGTCGTTGCCGCGGAGGCGGCTGTCGATGACGTACTTGGCCTCTCCCACCGGAAACCACACCTCGTGGCCGGGGGTGAGCGTCACCCGCAGGTCCGCGGCGATGCCCTCGCCGAGGTCGCGGGCGTCGTCACAGGTGAGCAGGCAGAGCGGGGCGCGTTGCATGGGAGTGGAGAGGATGGCGCGAAAGCACAGTGGTTTTCAAGGCCCATCGCCACAGTCGTGACGGTTGGAGACTTGACCCGGCCCCAGGTGGTGCGCAGCTATCCACGAGTCAACGAAAGCGGCTCGGTGCCAAGCAGATGCCGGGCCAACGCGCAATTTCGCGACGGACGTGGAGATACCCGTGCCCGAACAGTACGACTTTGCCCTCCCCATGGAGCTTCCGAGCATGCTTCCAGTGCTCGCCCTTCGCCAGGGCGCGCTCCTTCCCGGCGCCGTGGTGCAGTTCAACGTCGGGCGCAGGCGATCCCTGTCCGCGCTGGACGCTTCGGAGCAGAAACTGATCCTGGTGGCCTCGCCGCGGGAACCCACCAGCAGCCCCGATCCCGCCGACCTGCTCCAGGTGGCGACCCTGGCGCGGGTGGTGAGGCGTCAGGAGCCGTCGAAAAAGGGCCCCCACCGGGTCATGCTCCAGGGGCTCTCCCGCGTCGAGCTGACGGGATGGCCCTCCACGCGCCCCCACCTGGTCGCCGCCTTCAGGCCCATGGAGCAGCACTGGCCACAGACGGTCGAAGCGGAGGCACTGGCCGCGGAGTTCCGACACACCTTGGGGGAGACCATCACCATCGTGGGCAACGAGGCCCTGGTGGCGGCCCAGCTCAACGACTTGCCCACCGTCGACCTCCTGGTGGACGCGGTGGCCCAGTACCTCCAAGAGCCCGAGGACTGGCGGCGCGAGATCCTGGTGACCGTCGAGCCCCTCATTCGGGCGGAGAAGATCCTCAAGCGCCTGATTCGCGCCAAGGAGGTGGTGGCGGCGCAGAGGTCCATCCGCGAGCGGATGGACTCGGACACCCGCGACATGAAGCGTGACTTTGTGCTTCGCCAACAGCTCAAGGCCATCCAGCAGGAGCTTGGCGAGGGGGGAAACGACGACGAACTGGAGCGGCTGCGTGACCGGCTGGACGACCTCGAGCTTCCCGAGGAAGCGCGTCGGGTGGTCGACCGGGAGCTGCGGAGGCTGGAGCGTCTGAACCAGGCTTCCCCCGAGCGGAGTGTCGCCATCGACTGGCTGGAGTGGATCGCGGATCTCCCCTGGGGTGTGCACAGTGCCCTGGACGTGGACCTGGCCGCTCTCGAGCAGGCGCTGGAGGACACCCACCACGGCCTCGAGGACGTGAAGCGCCAGGTGCTGGAGTACCTGTCCGTCCGCAAGCTCGCGGGCAGCGGCCGCGCAGACGTGCTTCTCCTCGTCGGTCCCCCCGGCGTGGGCAAGACCAGCATCGGCCAGGCCATCGCAGACGCCACGGGCCGGAAGCTGGTCCGCGTCGCTCTCGGGGGCATGCGCGACGAGGCAGAGCTTCGCGGCCATCGGCGAACCTACATCGGCTCCCGTCCCGGTCGCCTGGTGGAGGGGATCCGCCGCGCCGGCACTGCAGATCCGGTGGTGCTGTTCGACGAGGTCGACAAGGTGGGGAACAGCGCCTTCGGTAACCCCGCCGCCGCGCTGTTGGAGATCCTGGACCCGGAGCAGAACCACGCCTTCGTCGACCGGTACCTGGAGGTTCCCTTCGACCTGTCGAAGGCGCTGTTCATAGCCACCGCGAATGGACTGGAGACCATCCCGGGACCCCTGCGCGACCGCATGGAGATCCTGGGCATCGAGGGCTACACCAGGGAGGAGAAGAAGGTCATCGCGCGTCGCCACCTCCTGCAGAAGATCGCCCGCAACAGCGGGTTGGAGCCCGAAGAGGTGGAGATCACCGACGCCGCGATGGAGGCGGCGATCTCCGGGTGGACCCGTGAGGCGGGCGTGCGCTCCCTGCAACGGGTTCTTGGAAAGCTGTACCGGGCCGCAGCGGTGCGCAAAGCGAAGGGTGAGTTGGATGCGCCCCTGAAGGTGGACGTGGACGATCTGCCCGAGCACGTGGGCCGCCGCAGGTTCTTCGACCACGACCACGAGGCGCCCACCGGGCCTGGGATCGCCAACGGGCTCGCCTGGACGCCCGCCGGTGGCGAGGTTCTCTACGTGGAGGCATCCACGCTGCCGGGAAACGGCAAGCTGGTGCTCACCGGCCAGTTGGGCGACGTGATGAAGGAGTCCGCGCGGGCGGCGCTCACCTACGTGCTCGCCCACGGGGAGTCTCTCGACATCCCCCTCGGGGTCATGGAGGACCACGACGTCCACATCCACGTGCCCGCGGGCGCGGTGCCCAAGGACGGCCCCTCCGCTGGCGTCACCATGTTCACCGCACTTGCTTCCCTGCTCTCGGGGCGGGCCACCCGGGGTGACACCGCCATGACCGGCGAGGCCACCCTGAGGGGCCGGGTGCTCCCGGTCGGGGGCATCAAGGCGAAGGTGCTCGCGGCGCATCGCCAGGGCATCCGCCGGGTGATCCTCCCCGCACGCAACGAGCCCGACCTGGACGACCTGCCCGAGCAGGCCCGGGAGGAGATGGAATTCATCCTCGTGGACACGATGCGTGAGGTGCTGGACGGTGCGCTGACGTCAGCTGACGGAGAGGCCGGGATCGAGGAGCAGGCAGCCTAGCCGCGGTGCCGATTACTTTGGGGGATTCGACAGTTCAGCTCACAGCGATCAGCGATCAGCGATCAGCCATGCTCGCTGGCTGATGGCTTGCCTACCCGAACCAGCAGACCAGCACCACCGCCACCAGGAACAGCACCACCACCAGCCAGAACCCGATCCCGAGCCGCCCGGTGGCGGACACCGGTGCCCGATTCGGGTCGACCACCAGGACCAGCCGCCCCGGACCCGCGGGGCGGTAGTAGCAGCCGCGCTTCGCGCAGTACGCTCGAAGCTCTTTCTCTGCGACCTTGCGGACCACGCCCGGCCCGATGGAACGCCTGCCCCGGCCGGTGACGAAGCAGACTGCCCCGGCCTGCAGATCGGAGGACACGGCCGCCGAGCGGTGCACCGCCTTCTGGGCGAGCTTGGCGCCGAGATCGTGCAGGTCCACCACCGGTAGGCCGTCATCGGCCCACACGTGGGTTTCCACCCGCCAGGGACGCTCTTTCGCCCAGGACAGCTCCGTTGCGCCGCGTTCGACCGAGCCGAGACTACGCTGCAGGCGCTCGACGTCGGTCATGGCTTGTGGGCCGTCTCGCGAATGGAAGCACCCCCTCGGTTGCGTTTTCGAATGCTCTCATGGCCTCGGTCGAATGTCGACGACCGGGCTGTCCCCCAGAGGAAGGTGGCGAAGAGCACGTTTTGTGTGCGAGCCTTACATTAGAGAGGAGGGTTGCATCTTCCCGGGGGGCCCACCGGTTGCTCTCCATCTTTCCGAAGACACTTCTCAACCGCCTGATGGGGGTCGTCGCCCTCATTGGAGCGGTGCTCGCCATCGCAATCGTGCTCTGGGTCGGAGGGTCCGCCCGGGAGAACATGACGGAGGTGGCCAAGGCTGAGCAGATTCGGATCCTGGCCGTGGCCACTACCCTGGCGCCGTGGATCGACGGGTCGGTCCACGAGTGGTTGGTGCAAGAGCACCCCACCATGGACGCGCTCTCGAGTTGGGAAGAGGCACCGGAGGATGCTCGTGCGCTGCACCATGCACTTGCGGCGGCCGTGGAGCGCAACGGCCTGGAGACGCCGATCTTCACCCTCCGAATCCGCCCCACCCATCGCTCCCAGGTGTTCGCCGACCCGCACGTCGCCCATCCCGACTCGATGGAGTTCGTCCTCACCAGCAGCGAGTCGCCCTACTGGCTACACACCTACACCTACAAGCCGGACATGGCCCCGACCCTTCTCGATGGGGAGGCGCGGGCGCTGGACCTCTACGAGGACGAGCACGGGGAGTGGATCTCCGCCTATGCGCCCATCCGCGACCAGGACGGTCGGGTGGTGGGGCTCTTGGAGGTGGACGCTCCGCTCTCCAGCCTGCTCGCGGAGGTCCGCCGAAAGACCACCAACCAGATCGTGCTGGCCTTCGTGGCGTTCATCCTCATGATGGTGGCGGTGGCCTTGCTGCTCTCTCGGATGACCCGCTCGCTCTCGGCCCTCGAGGCCTCTGCGGCCCGGTTCGGTCGCGGCGACTACGACACCGAGATCCACGCAGAGGGCGTCCGGGAGGTAGAGCTGCTCGCCGAGTCACTGGAGAGTGCCAGACGTCAGATCCGCGCCCACATCGTCGCCCAGCGAGAGCACGAGCGAGCGCTCGCGCAAGCGCTCGATACCGCTCAGCGTGCGACCCACGCGAAGTCCACTTTCCTCGCCAACATGAGCCACGAGCTCCGTACGCCGATGAACGCGATCCTCGGGTACAGCGAGCTGCTGATGGAGGACGCGGACGAGCTTGGGCAGGAGAGCATGCTCGAAGACCTGAAGAAGGTCCATGCCGCCGGCAAGCACCTGCTGTGGCTGATCAACAGCATCCTCGACCTGTCGAAGGTGGAAGCCGGCAAGATGGATCTCTACGTCGAGACCATCGAGATGCCGCAGTTCATCGAGGAGGTCATCGCCACGATTCACCCGCTGGCGCGCAAGAACGAGAACGAGATCATCGTGGACATCGAGCCCGGGATCCGCACCCTCGACACCGATATCGTCAAGATGCGCCAGTGCCTGTTCAACCTGCTCAGCAACGCGTGCAAGTTCACGAAGAAGGGTACCGTAGCCCTGCTGGTCCGACGGGAGCGCGACGACCAGCTCTACATGACCTTCACGGTGGTGGACACCGGCCTCGGCATCACCGAGGAGCAGCTCGCCACGTTGTTCCAGCCCTTCTCCCAGGCTGACCCCAGCACCAGCCGCCTCTTCGGAGGCAGCGGTCTCGGCCTAGCCTTGAGCCGCACCCTCGCGGAGATGATGGGCGGAGACCTCCTGGCAGAGAGCAACCCGGGGCAGGGCTCTCGGTTCACCTTGCGGCTGCCCATCCCCGAATCCAGTGAGGCCGCCCGGCAATCAGACCATGTCTCGGGCACCGTGCTCGTCATCGACGACGATCCATCGGTGCTGGAGCTGATGCGGCGATACCTCGAGCGCGAGGGCTTCCACATCGTCACCGCCCTGGACGGTGAGCGGGGCCTGGAGCTCGCCAGGGAGCTCCAACCCCTGGCGATCACCCTCGACGTGCTCATGCCGAACATGGACGGCTGGGAGGTGCTCTCGGCACTCAAGGCCGACGAGCGCACGGCGGACATCCCGGTGCTGATGCTCACCATCCTCGAGGGGCGCGACAAGGGCTTCGCGCTGGGCGCCGCCGAGTACCTCACCAAGCCCATCGACCGGGTCCGCCTCGCCCGCGCGCTGAATCGCTATCGCCTGGACCACGGGTCCAACACCGTGTTGCTGGTGGAGGACGAGCCGGAGATCCGGGAGCTGATGCGCCGGACCCTCGAAGCCGAGGGCTGGGACATCCGCGAAGCCGCCAACGGGCTGGAGGCCCTCGAGGCCCTGGCGCTCGAGGTCCCGCGCGCGGTCCTCCTCGACCTGATGATGCCGGAGATGGACGGTTTCCAGTTCCTGAGCGAGATCCGCACCAACCCGGAGTGGGGCAGCGTGCCGGTCATCGTCATCACGGCGATGGAGTTGAGCGTCGAGCAGAGACGCCGGTTGGAGGTCGCCGCACAGCGGGTGATGCACAAGTCCGCGTACAGCCGCGACGCCCTGCTCCGAGAGACCCGCAGGGCCCTGCAGAACCTCACCGAGGAGGCGGCGAGCTCGTCGGCGCCTATTCCAGGCTAGCAGCCGGAGGCTGAGGCGCAGGTGCCGGTGTAGGCCTTGACGCCGCTCTGGCCGGAGTAGCCATCGTAGCCATCGGTGTACGTGGTGTAGGGCGCGGATTCGCCGCCGGTGCCACCGCCGCCCACGGTACCCCCGAAGTACAGGTTGCCGCTCGCGATGACGGTGCTGTTCAGGGTGTAGATGCCGTACACGCTTCCTCCGGCGCCGCCCCCGCCCCCTCCAGCGTGCCCACCGTGGCCCCCATTGCCGCCACGACCGCCGGCGACGACCCCGGTGGTGGCGTACCCGCCGCGCCCCGCCTGTCCGCCCGGCTGCCCGGCACCACCGGTGCCT
>JAFDJI010000740.1 GCA_019307545.1 Deltaproteobacteria bacterium
ACCCTCCCGCTCCTGCACGCACTTTACCCTGATCGGGAAGGAAGCCTACAGGTCCGGCCCCAACCCAGGATCCCGGAGCTCGGAGCGGATTGCGGTAGCGGTTCTGGGAAAGAGGATGCTATTCCGCATGACTGCCGGAGGAATTCACCATGAAGCACCTCGTACTTCTGTTTCCGCTCTTCATCGCCTGTGGCCCCGGGTACGGGCTCATCGACGATGGCGACGATCTGCTCGACGAGGCCAGTGAGTACGACGGCGCCAGTCTCCGCATCGTTTCGCCGTCGAGTGGCACCTTCCTCGCCTTGGAGGACAGCCACGAGTTCAGCGCCGTCCTGTACGACGCCGAAGGCATCGAGATGACCTGGGAAGAGGTGCAGTGGACCTCGTCTGCCGATGCGGACTGGACGCGCGACGTCGCCTCCTTCACCGACGACACCCTCGAGGTGGGCATCCACGACATCACCGCCGAGGTCACCCTCCCCAACGGCGACCGGTTGGCCCACACCGTGGGCGGCATCCTGGTGCAGAGCTTCTACGCGGGCACCTACTCCGGCCTGTTCCACTCCGAGGTCACCTATGACGCGTACACCGTGCCCTGCTCCGGCTCGGTGCTGATCATCGTCGACCCGTGGGGCGAGGTGGCGGCGGGTGGGGCCGATTGCGTGACCTCGCTCATGGGCTTCGACACCGAGCTGAGCTACATCTTCGACCTCCAGAACGACGCTGGTGTACTCAGCGGCACCGCGGGAGCCGACCTCTTCGGGTGGTACACCCTCGACGTCCCCGCCAGCGGGACCCTCGATCCGAACGGCATCGGGCTGACGGTGGACTTCGGGGGCGACTTCATGGAGTTCATCTCGCTGGGCGGCACGGTCGAGGCCGCGCGGGTGAGCCTGGACGCGGGGATGTAGCCCGACCAGCTCCGAGACAGATCGTGCGATACTGCCGCGCATGCCGCGCATGTCCCGCTACGGCCTCGCGATCCTCCTTTCCACCCTGCTCCAGGGCGGCTGCGCCAGCCGTCGGGTGATGGCCATCGAGACCCGCCTGCTCCGGCAGGAGAACGCCGAGCTTCAGCATCGGCTCCACGAGTTGGAGCAGCGCATGCCCGCGGCCGGAACCTATGTCCGCCACCTCGACCTCGCGACGGTCCACGACTACCTGGAGCGGGCCAGCTACGTGCACACCTGGTCGCCGACCTCCGACGAGGTGTTCATGGACTTCGCGGGGAAGAACACCGCGTTCGGGGTGACCGTTCGCCACTTCGACTCCGCCGAGGTCCTGTACCTGGCCACCGACGACTACCTCCACCTCAGCGCGGCCTCCAACACCGAGAGCGTCGTGCTGCTGCTCGTCCAGCTCGCTTCGCTGAACTACGAGATGTTGGTGGGTAAGTTCCAGCTCAACGCCGAGACGGGCGAGATCCTGCTCTCCGTGGAGATCTCGACCATCGACGGGCTCGGCTACGACACCTTCGTCAACGCGCTGGAACAGCTCCTGCACACCGCCGACAGCCGCTACCCGGAGCTGGAACGCGCCGCAGCTGGGCTGGGCCTCTAGCTCGCTGGCTGATGGCTGATCGCCAGGTCAGCCGTCGTCGCCGATGGCCTCGACCGGGCAGTTCTCCATGGCCTCGTCGCACCGAGCCAACTCGTCTGAGTTCGCGGGCTGCTTGAAGCAGATGTCGTGGTCCTCTTCCTCCGACATCCGGAAGCTCTCGGGGGCCGCGTCCGAGCACACCGAGCACAGGATGCACTCCCGGTCCACGTAGAAGGAGACCCGCCTGCCGTCCAGGTGCGCCTCGCCTCCGACGTTATCGTCCCACTTGTCGACCGGATCGGCCATCAGGCCCCGCGCTGGTCGTCTCGCTCGGCCTTTCGGGAACGTGCCAGCAGATCGAACATCGCCTGTTGGGCTGGTTTCCCCTTGTAGATCAGCTCGTAGACCTGCTCGGTGATCGGCATCTCCACCCCGATCTTCATGCCCAGATCGCGGGCCGAACGGGAGGTGATCACCCCCTCCGCCACCTCGCCCAGCTCTTCCAGGATGTCGTCCAGGGTTCGCCCCTTGCCGAGCGCGAGGCCGACGCGGCGGTTTCTGGACAGGTCGCCGGTACAGGTGAGCACGAGATCCCCCATCCCCGCCAACCCCATCATCGTCAGCGGGTTGGCCCCCATCGCGACGGCGAGGCGGGTCATCTCGGCGAGACCGCGAGTGATGATGGCCGCCCGAGCGTTGAGTCCGAGGCCGATGCCGTCCGAGACCCCACAGGCGATCGCCATCACGTTCTTCAGGGATCCGCCCGCACACACTCCCACCACGTCCTCGGTGTGGTAGCAGCGGAAGGCATCCCCGTGGAAGGCCTCGGCCGCCAAATGTGCCGGCTCGTCCCGCCCGCCGATCACCACCGCCGTAGGCATCCCCCGAGCCACCTCGGCAGCGAAGGAGGGCCCGGAGAGGATGGTGATCGCAGGGTGGAGGGACGCAGGGAGGGTGTCTTCCAGCAGGCCGTGCATGGTGAGCAGCGTCCCCTCCTCGACCCCCTTGGTGGCGCACGCAATGACCGCATCCGACGGCACCGCGTCCGCGCACTTCACCATCACCGATCGCAGGGCGTGGGACGGGACCACCGCCACCAGGAGCCGGGCGCGCGAGACGGCCTCGACCAGGTCGGGATGACCCCGGAGGTTCTCGGGAAGCGCCACGTCCTTCAGGTACCTG
>JAFDJI010000741.1 GCA_019307545.1 Deltaproteobacteria bacterium
CAGCGCGCCGGACGGTTCAACCAGGGCGAGTTCTGGTTCTCGACCCTGACCGAGTTCGCCAAGGCACCGCTGGTGCTCGGATACCACTACCCGGACGGTCGCCCCGACGAGTACGAGAACGTGTTGGACAACGTGTTGGCGCTCAACCTCAGCACCGGGGTTGCGGTCCACAACTACATCCGGCTCGATGTCGCCTTTCCCATGTACTTGACCTCGACGGGGTACGACGGCTCGAACGGGTTCAACATCGGGGACACCCGGGTCACCGTCACCGGGGCCATCATCCGCCCGAAGCCCGTCTTCGGCGGTGGGTTCGGGCTCGCCGTGATGCCACACCTCGACATCCCCTCCGGCAATGACGAGGTGTTCCTCGGCAAGGGGGGCGTCGGCTATGGCGGCAAGCTCGCAGCTACCTACGAGGCCCGCCGAATCACGGTAAGCGCCGACGCGGGCGCCAACCTTGGCCCCTCCATCGACTCGATCAACCTCTCCGCCAACAACCAGATCGTGTTCGGCGGGGGCTTCGGCCTCATGCTCACCCCCACCATCGGCGCCAACTTCGAGTTCCGCTACGGGATGGAGATCGGCGACAACGATGTGAAGGGCACCGCGTCCCCCTCCGAGGTCATTGGGTCGGTCCGGGGCCGGATGATGAACGGCCTGCACTGGAACGCCGGCGCGGCGGCCGCCCTCACCAACGGCGTCGGAGCCGCGCGTTGGCGCGCGTTCCTCGGCATCGGGTGGGGCAAGATCGACACCAACTTCGGCGACTGGGACAACGACGGCATCGGGGACGAAGACGACGAGTGCTTCAGGGAGGACGAGACCTACAACAAGTACCAGGACGAAGACGGATGCCCCGACGAGGGAGGCCTCGGACTGTTCACGGTACAACTCGATGGGTTCATGGAGTCCGAGGTTCCCATCACCGTCACGGACGGCGTCAACGAGTGGAACGAGGACAGCAAGCTCGACCCGGTTGCCATCGAGCTACCGGCGGGGAGCTACAAGGCCAAGGCCGGGTACCCCGGGTACGCGGCCGAGACCCAATTCGTGATCTCCGCCGGAGAGCAGCCGGTGATGCTCGACCTCCAAATGGTGGTGCCCGGCAGCCTGAGTGTCAGCCTCACCCATGCCCAGGGCGGCTCCCTGGACAAGGTGGGCTTCTCCGTCATCGGCGAAGGCGCTCCTCCTGGAGCCCAGGTCCTCGGGCCAGCCGGCCTCGACCGCATGGAGCTGCCTCCCGGCCAGTACCTCATCTACTTGAAGACCAACGACGGTGCCCTGTTCCGCAAGTACATCCGCATCGCCACGAGCCAGAACACCCACGTGGACGCGCTGCTGCGCAACCCACGCGTGGTCATCACCCCGACCAAGGTCGAGGTCAACGAGACCATCTACTTCGACACCAACCAGGCCACGATCAAGCAGGAGTCCTTCGACCTGCTGGAGGAGCTGGGCACCCTGATCATCGCGAACCCACAGGTCGGGAAGATCGACATCCAGGGCCATACGGACGACCAGGGCAGCGATTCGCACAACCTGGAGCTCTCCCAAAACCGGGCCACGGCGGTGATGGAGTACCTCATCGGGGTCGGGGTGGAGCAGGGTCGGTTGACGTCTATGGGGTTCGGCGAGACCCTCCCGATCGCCACCAACGATACCGAGGAGGGCCGCGCCATCAACCGGCGCGTGGAGTTCCTCATCGTCGGGCAGAACTAGGCGTCTTTGAGTGCGGCGATAGCTGCAGCCCGGTCCTGCGCGCCGAACACCCCCGAGCCGGAGACCAGCACGTCCGCCCCGGCACTGGTGAACCGCCGTGCGTTGTCGGGCTTCACCCCACCGTCCACCTCGAGCAGGACCGAGAGACCCCGCCGATCGACGGAACCCCGCACCACCTCCAGCTTGCGCAGTGCGCTCTCGATGAGGCTCTGGCCGCCGAACCCCGGGTTCACCGACATGACCAGCACCAAATCGAGGTCCTCGAGCACGTAGTCCAGGACCTCGGGCGGGGTGTGCGGGTTGAGGGCGACGCCAGCCCGGGCGCCCAGATTCCGGATCGCCTGGAGGCTCCGGTGCAGGTGCACACAGGCCTCGGCGTGGACGGTGATCACATCCGCGCCCGCCTTGTGGAAATCCTCCAGGTACCGGTCGGGCTCCACGATCATCAGGTGGCAATCCACGGTGGCATCTCCTGCCACTGGAGCCACGGCCTGCACCACCGGTGGGCCAAAGGTGATGTTCGGAACGAACCGCCCGTCCATCACGTCGCAGTGAATCCAATCCGCTCCCTTTTCCAGCACGTCGCCGACCTCATCGGACAGGCGAGCGAAATCCGCAGACAGGATGGACGGAGCAACGATGGCCATCAGCTCTCCTCCGGGGGCTGCAGGAGGTTGCCAGCGCTCAGACGAGCCCCGTTCGCGAAGTCCCGGCCGGAGACCGACCGGCGACCGGGCGCCTGCACACGTACCAACTCCAAGGCGCCGCGTCCGCACGCCACGACCAGGGGATGGGTGGCGAGCACCACACCAGGACGCCCCTCGCCGGGCACAGGCATCACCTCCACCAGCTTGAGCGGCCCCTTTGCGCTCCAAGGGATCCACCCACCCGGCCAAGGCGACATGGCCCGCACCTGTCGGTCGATGGCCTCCGCGTCCCCTCCCAGTTCCACCAAGCCGGAATCCCGGTCCACCTTCCCGCAGTAGGTCGCGGCACTG
>JAFDJI010000742.1 GCA_019307545.1 Deltaproteobacteria bacterium
CCCCATCCCCCTTCCCCAAATCATGAAGCGCCGTCGCCAGCACCAGCAGATCACGCCGCGTCACGTGGTCGATGCGCTCGTCCAGGACCTGGTTCACCCTCCACCGCATGCCTTCATCCACGAACCCGAGCGGCAACACCGTGCTGTGAAGCTGTTCCAGCACCTCCAGCGCATGCGTGTACGCATCGAACCGGTGTCCCTCCCCCTGTGCCACCCCCTTCAGCCGGCTGATCTCGGGAATCAGCCGCTCTCCTCGCGACGCCCGCTGGCGTAGTACCCGCAGCGGAACGAAGTTGGCCAGCACCGGTACCATCAGCATCTGGAAGCGCTTGCGGCCGCTCACCAACTCGTAGACATCGACCTGTTCGGGAACGGGTAGCGGTTTGCCCTCCTTGAGCTTGAGGAGCACGTCCGCCCAGTCCGGATAGGACTCGAAGAGCCCCTGGATCTCGGCCTCCGAGACTTCGAGCCGAGCCTGCCCGGGCAGCGTCACCGGAACGCGGCGGTGCGGTTGCGAGAACCGCTTGTGGAGGACGCGCTCCTTGATCTCGCCCACCACGTCGAACGCGTTCTCCCAGGTGAGTCGTCTGCCGGCCTTCTCCGCCTTCCACGCCCGAAGCGCCTCCCGAAAGTCGTCGACCCCCACGATGGCGATGCGCTGGACGGTACGGACGAGGTCCGGCCCCTTCGCCTCCAGCATGCGGTCGATCACCTCCCGTCCCAGGTCCTCGTCCACCAGGCGGTCGAACTCTGCCGCGCCCAGTTCCTCGACCTGGTGCAAGAAGTTGGCGGCGGTCCGCGGGCTCTTGCACATGCGGGTGAGAAACGCCTTGCAGGTCCCGGGATTGGACATCAGAGCGAAAAAGGCAGGGCGGCCGATTCGAGTCACCACCTGAGCGATCTGTACGGTGTCCCGAGGATTCTTCTTGAACGCCGTCCGAAAGCTCTCGCGATCTTGCGTGGCGTCTTCGATGAGCTGGTGAACCTCGAAGAACACCCGCGCCCCCATGTCGGCGATCTTGTGGAACGCCTGGCTGGTGCCCCACTGGTGCTCCTCGACGGAGAAATCGAAGTCCGCCTTCGTCAACACGTAGTCCACGATGCGACGCACCTCGACCGGGTCGAGCCGACTGACCGCGCGGAGCAGATCGACCGCCATCCAGAGGTTCCGCTGGACGGCCACCCGGAACGCGTGAGTGTCGAAGATGTCGACGTTGGCCTGGAAGATCCGCACCAGCTTCTGGGCGCCGGACGCCTGGTCGTCGCCATCGGACATGATCAACTGCAGCGCGCGCGCGGTCGAGCTGGGGTGCCTCTGCCGCGACCGCTCGAATCCCTCCGCCGTGAAGACCGTGTCGACCAGGGCCGCGAAGTCGGCCTCGCCCATGCGCGCGATCTCGCCCTCGATGGTGGGCCGCGCGGGCGTGCCTTCCGCGATCATCGGCCGATAGACCTCCTCGAAAGGCTGGCCGGCGTCATTGGATTGTCTGAAGGCGCGTTTGCCGACATTCAGCAGCCCTTGGGGGTTGGTCGTCGCGAGCTCGACGAACAGCACGCGGATCTCCGGGTCCTCGAGCGCCTTCTCCAGCCCTTCTTCCGGAACGCGGTCGTAGCCGCGCACCAGCTTCACGGTGGCCCAGGGGTTTCTCTTCCACGCGGCCTTGACCACCTCGGCGTCGCCGAGGAGGTGGGTACAGAGGCGGTGGTAGGCGCGCACGAACCGCCAACGGCGCATGTTGTTGATGCTCCGGAAGGCGTGGGCGCTGTTCCAGGGTTTGTTGGCATACGTCTGGCGAAAGAGCCTCAAACCGACCGTTCTGGAGAGGACCTCCACCGTCTCGACGAGCCCGACCTGGTGGGCTTCGTTGAGGATGTCCGCCGCGGCCCAGGGTGTGGTCCGGAGCGCCGCGTTGAACGCCTCGGTGGTGAGCACGTCCACGATGAACCGTCGAAACCGCTGGATCCCGACCTCGCTCGCGCCGCGCAGCAGCTCTGCCGTGTACTCCCTGCTCTTGTCGAACCCAGCCACGAACGCAGCAACGTCGATGCAGTCGCCGAGCAGCGAGGAGAACCCGTCCACGCCGAGTGCAGTGAGGTTCGCCACCAACTCGTGGAGGTGCTGCACCGAGGTCTCGTGTGCGTGGTGAAGCCGCCAGTGGCCCACCAGCCCGTGCAGGAGATCGAACGCCGCTCGCTCCTGATCGAGCCATCGCCGCCCGATCCTGCCGTCTGCTTCTCTGATGCGGTCCCACAGCGCGTCCCGGCGGCGCTCGTCGAGGTTCCAGCCAGTGCGCTCGATCGCCTCGATCGCCCGCACCATCTGGGTGGGGTTCTGTACGACGAGACAGCCCACGTTCCGCAGGTGCCGTTCCTTGACCGCGGGGTCGTCCGCCTCGGTGATCTTCGTCGAACCGGGATGGCCATACTGGACCCCGGCGGGCACCGTCTTGCCGGTCACCATGGCAATCACGGGCTTCGAGATGACGCCCGTTGCGATGAGCCCGGCGGCGAGCTGCTCTTGAATCCCCCCAGCCTCGCAGTTGAGCACGATAACCCGGGTAGTCGGGTCGTTTTCGAAGAGGACCAATGCGTCGAGGAAACCGAGGCCCGTGTAGCGGTCTCCGCCGATCGCCCAGGCCACGCGGATGCCCATGCCCGAGTCCGTCGCCTGGTCGACCAGGTCGAAGAGCACCGTTCCGCTTCGTCCCGCGAAGCTCA
>JAFDJI010000139.1 GCA_019307545.1 Deltaproteobacteria bacterium
GGCGGGGACCTGGATCTGCGCCACCTCGCCCTGGACCAGCAGGGCTGGGTAGCGACCACCGATCAGGGCATCGAGCTCGGCGGAAAGCGTGGAGACAGTGTACTTCCTCACCGGTGAGCCTCCAGGAGGAGCCCACGCAGGGCCGACTCCTCTGCCGCCACCATCCCGCGAGCCTTTTCCAGGGTGCTTCGATGGGTGGCGGCCAGGTCGTCCAACTCCTCCGGGTCGGTGCCCAACTCGAAGAGCCGCTCGTTGCCGGTCCGAACTTCCCGGATGTACTTCAGGCCGTTGTTGCGCAACCCCAGCAGGGTGGTGTCGAACAGGTCGTCGCCGCCCTGCCCCACCAGGGAGCACCACATGGGCACCCGGCGCAACCCCTTCGCATAGTCGAGCATGTCCACGCCTTCCGATGGCTCGAGCGGATCGATCCTCAGGTACTCCAGGACGGCCGGGGCCACGTCCATCAGCCGCACCTGCGCCTCCACGTCCCAGTGCTTCGGTTCCACGCCCGGGGCGCGAACCAGGACGGGGACCTGGACCAGCACGTCCCACAGGCCCAGGTTGGTGTCACGCGCTCCGTGCTCCCCCAGGAGCCAACCGTGGGTGCCGGCCACCACGACCAGGGTGGACCCCCTCAGGCCGTCCTCCTCCAGGGCACGGTCGATCCGGGTCACGGCGTCCACCACCGCCCCCACCCCCGCGGCGTAGTCCCCCGCGGTGGGGTCGTTGTAGTGCACCCAGGCGAAGAAGGGAACGTCGCGGTGCCGGGTGTACCAGGCGAGGAAGCGCTTGGTGGTGGCGGCGGCATCCCGCCGAAGCTCGGCCCGTCCCCAACCCAAGCGACGGAACAGGGTCAAGCGCTCGACCCCCGGAAGGGCACTCGCCAACGCATCGTCGTAGGTGCGGAAGCCAAGCGCGAGCCCGGTGTGCGCGCCCAGCGCCGAGGACGAGACGAAGGCCCCGGTGGCCCAGCCTTCGGCCTCCAGCACCTCCGCGAGGGTGTGGAACCCGGGGCGCAACGTGTCACCCTCGACCAACACCTGGTGGCGAAGGGGGTGGAGGCTGGTGAGGACGGTGGCGTTGGCGGCCACGCTCCGCGGCATGGGCGACACCACGTCCCGATAGCGGATCGCCTCCTCGGCGAGGTCGGTCAGGACGGCCTCCGAACCGAACACCGTGTCGTGCCGCAGACCATCCACGGTGATGACCAACACGCTGGGGTCCCCCTCCAAGGCGCCACGGCCGCCCGTGTCCCGGGCGGTGTGCCCCGCAGCCGCGCCCGCGGCCACCAGAAGCCCCACCCCCGCCGAGATGGGCAGCCAGCCGACCCGGTACTTGCGGCCCAACTCCACCTTCCGGAACCAGTAGGCGGCGTTGAAATAGACCACGGCCGCGAATGCGACCGGCATCACCGCCATGACGAGCGCACCAGCGTTCCGGCCCTCACCGTGCAGGACGAGGGTGGCCCCCCACAGATACCAACCGCACAGCAGGCCCCCCGCCAGGGCGGTCTGCAGGGCCAGGAGTCGGGAGCCGAAGGCGGTCTTGGAGAGCCAGTGGACCCCACCCGCGAGCGCGCCGCACCCCAACCCCACCATCCCCATACCCAGGATGTTCAGCACACCCAGGAGGAAAAAGGCCCCCACTCCCAGAGGCAGCGCGAGGGTCGCGGCCTGACCCACCATCTCCAGACCGCCCGCGAGGAAGCCGAGCCCAGCACAGGCCAGGGACCCACGGAGCAAACGCGTGCCGGCGGACCACTCGAGCATCGGCGTCACGTAACAGGCGGTGATGGACACGCACTTCGGCAGCGGCTATCGGGGGGGCCGTCGCAGGTGATAGATTGGTCGTTGATAGGCCGCTCCTGGTGCCAATGAGCACGTAGGTAGGTACCATGACCCGAGAAGAGCTGGACGCCTTCCTCACCAGGGTCGGGGCATCGAGCCTGAACGAATACCTGGGGGTGTCGCCCGGAGAGAACCCGGTCGTGGCCCTGGACGAGAAGATGCGGTGGGCGGCCTGGCACTTCAGCGACCGCGACCAAGGGCCCGAGGCAGAGTTCGTCATGACCTATGCCTCCCAGATCCGCTCGATCCTCGACGAAGGCGAGTCCACCTGGCGGAACCGGACGGCGCACGGGAACGTCAAGATGCGGGAGGCCATCCAGAACCGACGGAACCGGGAGCGCCAGGAGCGCGACAGCTGGTCGGCCCTGCCCGCCTTCCTCACCCCTCCAGTGGCCCCACCCCGGGACGTCAGAAAGGCAGAGGAATCCCGCGACGAGGGGGCCTCGACCCCACCCGAGCCCGAGAAGGCGCTTAGCGAAGAGGAGCGCGTCAATCTGCTCAGGGCCAAGCTGGAAGCCATCCCCTTTCCGGGCGAGGATTCGACCGACCCCATCGGCTTCCACGCATTCACCCTGCCGGAGGGGGCCAGGGCAGAGAGTGCCTACACCCCGCCAGGGCGCGTCCGCCGCGGCGTGGGCCCCGAGGTCTTCGAAGTCCCTCCGGACCCGGGCGTGGCGACTGGGGCCCATGCCTTCGTCGACTGGGAGCGGCTCGGACAATCCAGCGATGTGCTGCCGACCGATCCGGGTATCGCCGAGCCCGGACCCTTCCTCCCGGACGAGCACAGCGACGAGATCACGATCCCCTTCGTCGATATCACCGACGATGAAGACATCACCACTCCGACGGTACCGAGCGTTCCTCGTTTCAGGTGGCTACCGACCGCCTTCATCGTCACCATTGGCACGGCCCTCCTGATACTGGCGGTGGCGGCCCTCGGCATCGCCATGTTCGAGCTTGGCCGCCGGCACGGTGCCACCGAGCTGCGGCGCGACGTGCCGACCAGCACCGTGATCCCGGCAGAGCACTAACGAGACCCTCGCCAAAGTCGTTCTCACCCCACCCTGACCTCGGTGTCGCACTTCCCGCGTCCAGGCCTCTCCAAGCCGGGCCCGTTCTACAGAAAACACGCCTGACGGGCCAATCTGTCGAGATGGCACAGCCCTTGCAGTTTCCCAAGACGTCACCCGGGTCGAACGTCCGTGCCCCAATCGCCCCGGGGGATTCTTGGGGCGGTGCGGGGAATAAGCCTCGCACCGTCCCACTCAGCCCCTTCGCGGGTTCGGCGAAACGCCCCCATCGGGTGGTGGCAACGCGACGGACCGGTCGGCGAGGGCCTGCGCCTCGGCCGCGAGCGTGGCGTCATCCGCGCCACCGTACCGGACCTCGTAGTACAGCCACGCCAGCCGTTCCAGAGCCTCGGCCTCCTCCCCGGCCCACATCCGTACCCATCGCGCCGCGGCCACCGGCGGCAGCGCCGCGGGGATCCTCCACCCCTTCCGCACGAGCGCATGCCTCGCCCTGGCATGCGCACTCGCCACCCGACCCCGCGGTGGCATGGGGCGACGCTCACCAGCCAAGCGACGGAAGAGCCGCCGGGCGAGGTACACACCGCCGGCCGCGACCGCTCCCACCGCGAAAAGCTCCAGCAACAGCCCCAACCAGGGTAGCGAGGGCGATGGTGTCCCGGGTAGCAGCACCGCCTCCAGGGTCCGCCCCCAACCGAACACCACCCCGGTCTGCACTCCGAGGTCGTACCCGATCACCCGCTGGTCCCAGAATCGGCGCGAGGCGTCCCCAAAACGGCGTGCTACCTGCGACTCCTGCGGCACGAATTCGCCGGGGGTGGCGTCGACGGTCCACCAGCGCCCCTCCGTGAAGAACTCGGCCCAGGAATGCGCGTGAGAGCGACGCACCAGCCAGTAGCCGCCGAACTCGTTGTACTCGCCCCCGAGGAACCCGTTCACCAGCCGCGCTGGGATGTCCTTCGCCCGCAGTAGGGCCACCATGGCGGTCGCGAAGTACTCGCAGTGCCCCGCGCGGGTCTCGAACAGGAACGCCAGGAGGGGGGCCTCGACCTTGGTCTCCCGGGGTACGCGGGTGTAGGCATATTCGCGGGCCAGGTAAGCGCGGATCGCGCGGGCACGCACTGCGTCGGTGGCGGCTCCAGCGGTGATCTCGTCTGCCAGGGCGGCCACCCCCTCCAGCCCGTCCGGGAGCGTGGTGAGCCTCACCCAGTCCTCCGCACCGATCTCGACGGGGTCCGGATCGGCGACCGCCAGCACGGTGTAGCGCAGCGGCGTGTCCAAGCGAGCCGTCCACCAGTTCCCGTCGTCGTCCCGCACCACCTCCGCCGCGTCCACCTCGACGTCCACCGGTGTCCCCACGGTGAAGAGGACATTCTCGACGACCGCCTCTTCCTCGATCACCAGGCGGATGGTCCCATCCACATCGCCCGACTCGTGGGGGTGCCGGGGGGTGCCGCTGGTCCAACGGCGGCCGTCGAACTGGTCGAAGGCGGTTCCACGGAAGTAGAGCGGCGGAGCGATCGGGCCGTCCACGGTCGCGCGGAACACCGGGGACGGGTCGTCGAGGAGAACGGTCAGGTCACCGAGGGCCATCTCGGGCTCGAAGCCCGTCACCGCTGGTCCGGCCCCCCCACGCACCGGGGCCGAGCCGAGCCTCGGGATCCCCAGGAACAAGAACAGCGTGAGCACCAGCAACGCCACCGGGCCCCCGAGCCCGAGGGGCACGACCGGCTCGCCCCTCCGCCGACGTCGGATCCCGGAGGCCTCGAGTTGGACCAGCATCAAGACCACCGGCGTCACCAGGAGCCACAGCCCAAAGGGGAGCAGGAACTCGGGTGCCTGGGTCCGGCTCGCCCCCAGCACCAGCATCAGGGTGGAGAGGAGCCAGGACACCCGATCGTCCGCGGGACCGGCTCGGGCCAGGGAACGGTGCACCTGGAGGTACACCAGCCCCAGAATCAGGGCCATGTCCACCTCGATCCGTCCTGCCAGCGCGCCCACACCCACCGCCGCCAGGACCGGCACTGTCAACAGGGGCCAGGGGACCCACCCGAGCTTCGATCGCGCGAGCGGCGCCAACAGGCAGGCGAACAGGCCGGCGAGGACCGGAAGGCGCAGGCCACCCGGAAGCTGCAGCAACGCGAGCAGACCCGCGCACACCACGGCGAGCACCGCCACCTCCCGCACCATGCGCCGCCTCACCGCTTCTCCCGATGCGGAGCGCGGGCGAGCGTGTCCAGGAGGACGCGCCGCCACGCCCCACCCACACCGGGCTCCAAGTTGCAGTCGGGCATCTGGAGACTCACCGCGCACCGCCGCTCGAAGCTGCGGAGCACCTCGCCACAGGCCCCGCTGAGGGCGTCCTCCCAGGCCCGCCCACCGCAATCCACGACCTGGATCACCACGCACTCGCCAGCCAAACCGGTGTGCCGGATCACCATCGGCTCCCCCACCCGCGCGGTGGTGGCCCAGTGGATGCTCAGAGGCCGGTCTCCCGGCCGGTAGGGGTCGAGACCCGCAAAATCCCCGTAGGGACCGCCACGCCCGCCCGCGTCGTACTCCGCGCCCTCCAGGTCGGGATGGGCGCCGCCCCTCGGTCCGAAGCGCGGCCGGGGATAGACCAGCAGCTCGGCTGGAAGCGGGATCCGGCGTTCACGCACCAGCAGCCCGAAGGGCCACGCGCTCGCAAGGCACACCGCGTCCAGCCGTGCCGGTCCGCGCTTCGGAAACCGCCACCCCACCGGGACCCCAATGGTGCCGCCGTGCTCGATCCGGGGCACCACTGCGAGCGTCCCGCCCATGCCGTGCTCTCGCACTCGGATTGACCAGGACCCGAGCCAGTTGCGACGGTTGGCCACCCGCAGGGTCCCGCGGGACTCGAGGCCGGCGAAGGGCTCCACTGGGAGGGTGCGGCCGACCTCCAGGTGGCGGAGGTTCCACCCACCCAGGAAGGCCTCCAGGATCCAGAGCCCGATCAGGACCACACCGACCAGGAGCACCAGGTTGTTCCCGGAGAGCAGCCCCACACCGGCGGCGACGGCGGTGAACACCGCAAAGGCGATGCCTGCGCGGCTCAACCGCAGCCGGGTGCCTTTCACCGCCTCACTCGGGCGGCGTCAGCTCTTCGAGGATCGCGGCGATGGCCAGAACCCCACCGTCACCGGCCGGGCCGCCGCCGATTCGGGGGAGTACCCGGTGCGAGAGGACGGGCACCGCCAACTCCAGGATGTCCTCTGGCACGACGTAGCCCCGGCCTTGTACCAGCGCGAGCGCCCGCGCTGCCCGATACAGCGCCTGGGCCCCGCGGGTGGAGACGCCCCGGAGAAGGCGGGCATCGTTCCGCGTGCGCGCCGTCAGGTCGAGCACGTAGTCCTCGACCTCCTCCGGCACCACCACCCGCTCCGCCGCAGCCAGGAGATCGAGCACCTCGTCGGTCTCCACTGCCCCTTCGGGCACCGGACGGCGCACCGCGCTCCGTCGAAGCACCTGCCGCTCCGTCTCCCGGTCCGGGTAGCCCATGGTGAGGCGCATCAGGAACCGGTCGAGTTGGGAGTCGGGCAGGGGGAAGGTGCCATGGATATCGTAGGGGTTCTGGGTGGCCACCACCAGGAACGGCTGCGGCAGGGCCCGCGTCTGCCCGTCCACCGTGACCGCCCCCTCCTCCATGGCCTCGAACAGTGCCGATTGCGTCTTGGGCGAGGTGCGGTTGATCTCGTCGGCGAGCACCACGTTGGCGAACAGCGGGCCGGCGCGGAACGAGAACTCAGCCGTCCGCTGGTCGAACACGTTCACCCCGGTGATGTCGCCGGGCAGGAGATCCGCGGTGAACTGGATGCGGGAGAAGGTCCCTCCGACCGCGGCAGCCAGCGCCGCGGCGAGCGTGGTCTTCCCCACGCCGGGGACGTCCTGAAGCAACACGTGCCCACCGGCGAACACCGCGGTGAGCGCGAGGTCCACCACCTCGCCCTTTCCGTGGATCACCGAGGTCACTGCGTTTCGCAGCCGCGCAATCGCTTCCGCTGCCCCCGGGGCGACGGGAGCCGGCCGCGCCGACGCGGTCAAAGCTCCCCCACGTACACGCCCTCGGCGTTCAGCAACACCCTGCAACCGGCCGGGATGTCCGGGTGAAGGGAGTAGAGGATCTCGAAGGTCTCGGTCCCGAGCCAGTCCACACCCGGCTCGAGGTTGCACCCGATGCCGCCCTGCCGCCAGCGCGCGGACCCCTCGATCTGCCACCGCACGCTGTGGCCGTCTCGAAGCTCCTCCCACACCACCGAGGCATAGTCGATGCCACAGCCCGCAATACCGCCGGTGGCAAAGGTGATGGGTCCCTCTCCCGGGACGTCGATGGCCACGTCCACCGCCGCACCATCGAAGTTGAGCACGTAGGTGAGGGTCTCCAGATAGGGATCGCCGGTGTCGCTGCACCTGTCCTCGAAGGTGCTCAGGGTCACGTCCCACGCGAAACCGGTTGCCGGCTCACCACACGCCGCCACCGACCCGGCGGCGAGTGCCAGCAGACAGGCCTCAGCAGCGCGCATAGGACCTCCGAGCGCCATTGCGGCAACGCTCCCGCACTCTTATATACCGGGGCTCCGTCCCTTTCGCCCCTGGAGCATCCTTTGGCCGAGCAAGGTTCGCTATATGTCGCCCGCGAGGAGGATCTCGCCGCCCTCCAGTCGCAGTGGGAGCTGGCGCTCACCGGAACCCCGCGATTCGTGCGCCTGCAGGCACCCTTCGGGGGTGGACGCCGCGCCTTGGTGGGAGAGCTGCTCCGCGGCATCACCGGCGGTACCGAGGACGCAATCCTGTGGCGGGTGACCTGCCTGGACCAGGAGAACGGGCTGCAGTGGCTGGTCCGGATGTACGGCTCCCTGATGGCCACCTTGAACACCGACATCCTGCGCAAGGGCAAGGTGGAGATGGTGCTCAACGCGGTCCTGCCCAGCCAACCCAAGCGGGTCCAGGCCTGGTACCAGAGCTTCATCCCCCTCATCGCCCTGATCGAGGTCGCCTCCGCCGTCGCGCGCAAAGTGCCGGTCGTCCTCGAGATCCAGAACCCGCACGTGGCGTACTCGCTCGTGCTGGCCCAGTTCCTGGAGGCCCTCCACACCGAGGCGGTGGAGGGGCGCGCGAAGCTGTTGGTGGTGCTGCATGACGAGGCGCCGAGCGAAGTGAACGAAGCGGTGTGGCCCATGCCACTCCTGGACCTCTACGAACGCCGCAGCGATGACATGTTCCACGAGCTGACCATCGAGCCGTGGGGGGCGGTTGAGGTGCAGCGGTACCTGGACTCCAAGGGGCTGGAGAGCGACGCCACACGGCTCGCAGAGATCGCCGGGGGTCGCCCGGGGTTCATCGCCGAGTTGGTCGACATCCTCTCCGAGAAGGGCATGCTGGAAGGTGATCTGAGCGAAACCTCCTTCGCGAGCCTGGTCCCCACCGAGGTCGACGAGAGCGAGCTCGACGTCCCGGACGCACCGCCAAAGGAAGGCGATCGCCGCCACGCGGGCCCGGCCGACCTGGGTCAGGTCGCCTACTTCGCCGCCCTCCTTGGGCAGGCGTTCCCCTCGGGGCTGGTCGCCGACATGGGTGGCTTCGACCGCGACTCGGTGGATGACCTGATCGACGCGGTGGACGACCTGTTCGCAGAGGTGCAGTTCGCCGAAGACCTCGGCACCTGGATCTACAAGTTCGCCCGGGGCTCCTGGCGCGAAGGCATCATCGAGCAGAACGACACCGAGGAGGGGCACGAGCTCGCGCGTCGCGTGGGCCTGTTCATGGAGCGCTTCCTGGTGCCGCGGGGGTACGGGTTCATCGCGAAGACGGCCCGGGTCTACGGGGAGCACGGCGCGACCGCCCGCGCAAAGGTCATGCGCTCCCTCGCGCTGTCCAACGACCATGCGGACGTCTGGGGCCTCTCGTACGACCTCGTCAACTACTTCGACGAGAACGAGTGGCCCGAGGTGATGGTCCGCACGGTGTACATGAACCTGCTCGACCGGTTGGTGACCTCCGGCCCCATCCAGACCGCAGAGCGTGTACACGAGGAGGTACAGCAGTTCGCCGATGATCGGGACGACCGGGAGCTGGTCGCCTGGCTCCGCTATGCAGGCTCGCGCCTGGATGCCCGACGACAGGACTTCTACCGCGCCCGCGACCGGGCCGCGCAGGCGATCGAGCTGTACACCGCGCTGGACAACAAGGTCCGGGTGGCAGACATCCACAACCACCTCGCGGCGATCGAGCTCCAAGACGGCAAGATGGAGGCCGCGCTCGAGGAGGTCCAGAAGGCCCTGGACATGGGGCAGCAGGAGGCTCCTGACGGCACGAAGTTCGTTCCTCCGGGCATCTTTGCGCACGCCGAGCACATCCGCGGGCTGGTGTCGCGGCGGAACAACAAGCTCCCGCAGGCGGCCGAGCACTTCCGCCGCGCCAACGAGGTGGCCGGTCAGGCCGGCCTCGGCCCCCTGGCCCTGGATGCGGGCCTGGCCTATGGCGAATCCCTGCTGGCCTCCCGCGAAATGGAGAAGGCCCGGGACGTGCTCGACCGAGTGCGTCAGATCGCGGTCGGCATGGGCAACCCCGCGCGCGAGCGGTCCGCAAGCGAGCTGCTGGCCCAGGCCGAGGGTGCGCTGCGCAACTACGACGCGGCCCTGAAACTCGCCGAACGGACGCTTCAGCTCTCACAGCAGCTGAAGTTCGAGCAGGTGCTCCCCATCGACCTGTACAACATCGGCTTCTTCAACTTCGTGAAGGACCAGCATGCCGAGGCGCTCAAGTACTTCGACCAGGCAGAGAGCCGTGTGGGCGGCCTGGGCAACCACCCGGTCGTGAAAGAGCTGTACTACTTCAAGGGGGTCGCCCACCTGCGCCTTGGCGACCTGGACAAGGCGAAGGACGCCCTGCAAAGCGGCCTCGAGCCCGCCGAGAAGGCCAACGACTGGGCAAAGATGGTCTCGGCGCTCGACATGCTGGCCGGCATCGAGGAGAAACAGGGCGACATCGAGGCCGCCAAGGGGCTCCTGAACGACGCCCTCGGCTACGCGACCAAGGCGAACATGAAGGACCAGCGCAAGACGATCCGCAAGCGGCTCGCCTCCCTACGGTAGCTGGCTACTCGTCCTCGCCCAGCAGGATCATCGCCTCGTTCATGGCGGGGAGCCAGCTGTCGTTGCTGGGGCCCCTGACCAGCTCGAGGTCGCCGTCGAGGAGGTAGAGCGAGGGCCAGAACGGCACGTTGAAGTACCCGACGAGGTCGTGCTCGGAGGTCTCGGCCAGGATCGGAACGTTCGGGTTGGGGTACTGGTTGTACCACCACTCCAGGGTGGCGAGGGTTGGGTACGCGCCGGTGTTGTTCTCACCCATGACGGTGATCCAGATCAGCTCGCCCTCGTCCACGGCCACCCGGATCGGTTCGTAGATGGACATCCCAGCCATTGGATCCCCGTCCAACCATTTTGCGAGCTGCTTGCACGGCGGACACCATTGCGCGGAGATGTCGACCATCACCGGGACGCCCTGGTTCGCGAAGTCGTAGAAGTCGACCTCCTCGCCGAACTGGTCGATGGTGACGAAACGGCCGATGCGCTCCCCGAGGGCGGGGTGCCCGTCCAGACCCGGGTCCGCGAGTTCGTCCTTGTCGGGGTTGTAGGGCCAGTACCCGATGTAGATCCGATCCTCCTCGTCCAGCGGATCGGTTCCGAAGTCGACCTCCTCCCCGTCGGTGTACGTGTCCCCGTCGGTGTCCAACAGCGTCGGGTCGGTGCCGATGTCGACCTCCTCCCCGTCGAGGATCCCGTCACCGTCGGTGTCCGCCACCTCGGGATCGGTGCCGTACTTCTTCTCCTTGGAGTTGCTCAGGCCGTCATCGTCGGGGTCGCAACCGAGCAGCACCAAAGCACCAGTGACAAACAACAGAGAACACTTGGACATGACACTCCCCCAATACGGGTTCGAGTGGATCGTGGGCAGAGGCCCTGGGACGCCGCACTTATGGCCCAGCCAGGCGGCGATCGCAAGGAAATCCCCCTGGCTGACACATTCCTGGCACCGCCGGGGTCACCCGAGGATGATCCACGCTCCGAAGATGCCGAGGAGAAGCGCAGCGACGAGGACCCCCAGGGTGAAAACCACGCTGGCGACGCGTTCCCACCCCGCCTGCGCACCCCGAGCCGGCACCGTCTTCTCCACGGACCAGGTCTTGATGCGAGGATGGGTGGCCTCCTCGCTGCGCCTCGGCGATACCGGGGTCATCGGATCGTCCGAGCCCGTGTCCAGGATCTCAAGCAACTCCTCGCAGGTCTGCACCCGTTGTTTCGGATCCTGCGCGAGGCACCGCACGATGGAATCCACGATCCGACCCGGTAGGTCGGGCACGACCTGGGTGGGGTGTACGTAGTTGCCCTGGGCCACCGCGTTGAGCACCTCCAGGGTGTCCTCGCCCTGGAAGGCCCGCACCCCGCACACCAACTCGAAGAGCAGACACCCCAGGGAGAACATGTCCGCCCGCTGGTCCACCTCGTGCGCGTTCTGGATCTGCTCCGGAGCCATGTAGGCCGGCGAGCCCAGGGAATGTCCGGACTGGGTGAGCTTCTCGTGGTCCCCGCTCAGGGCCTTCGCGATGCCGAAGTCGGCGACCTTGGGGATCATCCCGTCCGGCGTACGGGCGAGGAGGATGTTCGAAGGCTTCAGGTCGCGGTGCACCAGCCCCCTGCGGTGCGCGTGGGCTACCCCGGAGACAACCCCGATGAACAGGGCCTCGGCCTCCTCCAGGGTGAGCCTCCGCTCACGCAACCACAGGGACAGGGGGGGGCCATCCACGTACTCCATGACCAGGCCGGGATCGCCCTCGATGTCCAGCACCTCGGTGAGGGTGACCACGTTCTGGTGCGCCAGCTGCGTCTGGAGGTCAGCCTCCCGGAGCAGACGCTTCCGGATCTTGCTGTTTGCAAGGGGCAGGTACTTCAGCGCGTGCACCGTTCCCCGCTCCAGGTGGACCACCTTGTAGACCTCCCCCATCCCACCAGTCGCAAGGTGAGACTCTACGCGGTAGTCCCCGAGGAGGTTCCCTGACTCGAGCACGTCGTCCTCACCCCCCCCAATTCAACGCGACGATACCACCCGCACCGCGCGTTTCTTGCCGACTCGGAGCACGACCCCCTCCAACCCGATGTCTTGGGCAGTGAGATCCTGCTCCGCGTCGGTCACCTTCAGGTTGTCGAGGCGCACGCCCCCGTTTCGGATCAGCCGTCGCCCTTCGCCTCGAGAGGAGGTGAGCCCGGCGTCCTGGAGGACCAGGTAGATGCGGACCCCGGCGGCGAGGGTGTTCGGATCGACCAGGTGGGTGGGCAGGTCGTCCGTCGCTTGACCCGCCACCATGGCGCGTGCGCCGGCCTCGGCCTCGTCCGCCGCCGCGGCCCCGTGCACCAGGGCAGTGCACTCCCAGGCGAGGCGGCGCTTGGCGGTGCGAATGTCCGCCCCCTCCAGGGCCTCGAGCGCCGCGATCTCCTCCAGGGGCAGGGTGGTGAACATCCGCAGGAACCGACCCACATCCTCGTCTTCCGCGTTGATCCAGTACTGGAAGAAGGCGAAGGGGGCGAGGCGGTCCGCGCTCAGCCACAACGCGCCCTGGGCTGTCTTCCCCATCTTCGCGCCCGACGCTGTGGTGAGGAGGGGGGTGGTCAGCCCGAACACGTCGGCCCCCTCCATGCGCCGAACCAGGTCCGTCCCCGCGAGGATGTTCCCCCACTGGTCGTCGCCCCCCACCTGCAGGGTGCACCCGAAACGGCGGTACAGCTCCAGGTAGTCGTAGGCCTGCAGGAGCTGGTAGTTGAACTCGATGAAGGAAAGACCGCGCGCCAACCGCTGACGATAGGCCTCGGCGGCCAGCATGCGGTTCACGGAGAACTGGGACCCGATCTCCCGCAAGAAGGGGATGTACTCGAGCTTCATCAACCACTCGGCGTTGTTGACCAACAGCCCCTGCTCGCCGTCCAACACCAGCACCCGCTCGAGCTGCCCCTGCATGCCGCGAGCGTTGGCGGCAATGCTGTCCAGGGTGAGCATCTGGCGCAGCTCGGTGCGTCCAGAGGGGTCTCCGACCATGGCGGTGCCGCCACCGACCAGGGCGATCGCCCGGTGGCCGGCTTGCTGCAGCCACCGCATCGCCAGCGCCTGCACCAGGTGTCCCACGTGGAGTGAGTCCGCCGAGGGGTCGAAGCCCACGTAGAAGGTGAGCGGTCCCTGGTCCATGGCCTCGCGGATGGAATCCAGCCCGGTACTCTGCTGGATGAATCCCCGGGCGGCCAGGGTATCGATGACGTGCATTTGCGCCTCCCGCCCCCGCTCCCTAAAATCCATCAGATGACACCGCAAACCCCCCGCGAGCAGCTCCGCGCCAAAGATCTGCTCAAAAACGAAGAAATCGCGATCCGCAAGGTCCTCGGGCACAAGACGGTGGCGGGCCTGACGCACCGCGCTTGGCGCCGCCCGGCCGGGTGCAGTGCGCGGCTGTACAAGAGAATGTCGACGGACGATCCCTTCGAGCCACCGCCGGAGCTGGCCCCCAAGAAGGATCACCGGCCCGTGTACGTGTCCGGCCGGTTCGTGCGCCTGGACGCGTCCGCGAAGGGGATCGTGGAGAGTCTGCCCGGCGGAGGGGAGAAGGTCCCGAAGTGGGAAGACAAGCCCAAGAAGCACAAGGAGGCGAAGCCACCCGAGCCCACGCCTTCTCCGCAGGCAGAAAAGGCGCCCCCACAGAGGCACACGCCCGATTTCGGGGGGAAGCCCGAAGTGCCGGTGGATCGCCGGCCCCCTCGCATCGTGCCCCCCAAGGAATCGTCCGGCTCTGGACGGATGCATGCGCGGCCCACCCGCTCCACCACCGTCCACGGCGCTCCCCCCCTGACCGAGGATGGCGAGCTCGACCGGCGCCCCCCGCGGTTCCTGGGCGAAAAGCCACAAGCACGAGGCCCCTCCGAGCCCCGTAGGCGCCCTCCCCCGGCCGTCGACAAGGACGGCAAACCCATCGATCGGCGGCCGCCCGTCGTGGCATTCGTCCCGACGGACGAGCGTGGGGAGCCGCTCCGCGCCTGGCGGGACCGAAGGCGGGCCAGGGAGTCGGGAATCCCACTGGCTCCACTGCCCGAGCCGGTCGTGGCCGAGACGCGGCCAGAGCCGCCGCGGCCAGAAGAGCCGCCGCGGTCAGAAGAGCCGGCGCGGTCAGAAGACCCGCCACCGCAAGAGGCGGCGTTGGTATCGGAGGAGCCGGTGCCACCACCGGAGGAGCCGCCACCGCCGCCCAAGCCCGCGGAGCCCAGCCTGGACGACCTGTTCGCCAGCCCGCCGCCGCGCAAGCTGCCAGGCACCGGCGGCCTGGATGACCTGTTCGGCGGGATGCAGGAGGGCCGGGTGCGCATAGGCCGCCGCAAGAAGAAGACCGCTCTGGCGGAGCCGGAGCCGGAGCCAGAAGAGGAGAAGCCAGCGGAGGAGATCGACCGGACTCCGCCGAAGCTCGACGTGGACCCGAGCAAACTCCCGAAGTAGGAGCCAATAATCTAGTCGGACGTCGCCGGGTTGCAGTCGTCGTCGTGGCCGTTGCCCGGAACCTCCGTCTGGGCTGGGTTCACGGCGCTGTTGGCGTCGTCGCAGTCGCCGCCTTCCTCGGTGAAGCCGTCGCCATCGTCGTCGAAGGCATCGGTGCCCTCGTCGACATCGGAGTCGCAGTCGTTGTCGCGGCCGTCGATCACCTCGGCGGCGGTCGGGTGGGTCGCGACCCCTACGATTTCACGGTCGTCGCAGTCTCCCAAGGCAGCGCCGTCGGTGCAGGTCACGGTGTGTGACTCGCAGTAGCCGTCACCATCGTCGTCGTAGAGCACCGGGCCCTCGTCGGCGATGTGGGCGCCAGAGGGGCCCAGTCCATCGCAGTTGTTGTCGATGCCGTCTGCCAGCTCGGGCGCGCCCGGGTACACCGTGGCGTCGCCGTCATCGCAGTCGCCGCCGCCCGGCCCGTAGCCGTCGCC
>JAFDJI010000140.1 GCA_019307545.1 Deltaproteobacteria bacterium
CCGGTCGCGGAGAGGCATCCGGGCGGTGTATCGTCCGCGCCGGGAGGTCGATGTGCGCATTCTCATGCCGTCGTTCATGCTGCTTGCCGGCTGTCCCAACTCCGACGACACCGACGACACCGACACCGGTGACGACCCCGGTGTCGCCTGCTTCCTGACGATGCCGCTCTCGGGGGGCCTGGAGGAGGACATCGACTGGGCCAGCGCGGAAGGGTGCAGAGGCGGTGGTGATTGGCAATCCGTCACCGCGGCCTTCGGGGGCCCCGCCACCGATTTCGACGTGGCGATCAAGGTAATGGCGGTTCAGGAGCAGACCGGCACCGGGCTCGATGCCACGGTCCGGATCGAGCACGATACCCTTGGGAACTGGGAGACCGGAGACGGCGACTGCGCCGTCGACCTGGACCAGAACGTGTTCGTGGAGCAGAGCATGACGAGCGAGACCTGGCGGGTCGGCGGCTCGGGTTCCTGTACGGGGACCGCCGTGGGGGTCGACGGGAACGTGGGTGCGGCGGTCACCATCGGTGCTTTCGCGTTCCGCTCCGACGTGTCGTGGTGAGCCGGCTCAGCGCTCTGGGATGGTGATCTCCCAGATCGGGGTGTCGTTGCACAGGTTGTCCGACACCGCGAACTGCCAGATGGACTCCCCCGGGACGTGGCGCGGGTCGGCGTACACCAACATCGAGTAGACCCCCTCGGGGTAGTTCCCCTCGGCATCGGGTGGGGACGGGGGGTTCAGCGCGTACCCGAAGCCGGTCACGGTGTCGTGGGCCAGGATCATCCGCGACAGGTCGTGGGTAGGGTCGGAGACTTCCGCGGTGACCTCCAGCATCTCGTCGCTCACCCAACGCATGGAGACGTCGTGGAGGATGGGGTTGTCGCTGACGTCCTCGTCCCAGGGCAGGCGGAGCAGGGTCGCATCGGAGGGCTGGTCGGGCCAGGCCGGCTGCCCCGTGAGGTCCATCCACGGACCCCAGTCGATCGTGAGGTTGGTGAGCACGACCTGCTGGTGCTCTTCGATGGTGATCTCGAGGGGTACGTACAGGTAGTCGTCGCGGTAGAGGTGCAGCCCCCAGGTGCCCCCGTTGGGCAGTTCGGCAGAGAACCGCCCGTAGTCGTCGACCGAGACCCCGAACTCGTAGGTGCCGTTGTGCACCGGTCCGCGCTCGATGAGCACCATCCCGCTCCCGAGGGGCTCCTCGTCGAGCCCCACGAGTTGGCCGCTGATCCGGGCGGGGATCTCCCCGGTACCGACGCAGCAAGCGAGCAACAAGGTGGCGGATGCCAGCGATTGGGGTCTCAACGCCATGGGACAAGACTACCGCGGTGGGGGTACAGTGCACCACCGATGGATGCCTCGCGCCGGACCTCGAATGGATGGTGGGTGCGCCGTAGCACGGGGCTCCTGGTCCTCGCTGCCGTCCTCGCGCTGCTGTGGCCGATCCCGGCCCGCGCGGAGCCCCGATTCTCGGCCCAGACCGGCCGGTCGTGCGGAGCCTGCCACGTCAACGTGACCGGCGGGGGCATGCACACCGACGAGGGTGCCGCCTTCGCGCACGATGCCCTGCCCACCTTCGCCTCCGCCCCCGCCTTCGAACCCTGGATTGCCCCCTACGCGCGCATCGGCGCTGCGATCCGGGTCGTCGACCAGGTCACCCTCCCCGCGAAGACCCACCAGGGCGAGACCGAGTACACCGCGGAGGGCAGCAACGCGTTCACCATGCGGGACGCGAGCCTTCGGCTGCGGGTGGACCCGATCCCGGACCACCTCACCCTGTACCTGGACGAGACGGTGAACGCCGAGGGCGCCGAGGCCCGGGAGGCCTTCGCCCTGCTCCGGATCGGCCGCCGGGGTGCCTATCTCAAGTTCGGCAGGTTTCTCCTGCCCTATGGGTTGCGGCTCGCCGATGACCGGGCCTTCGTGCGGGCGCAGACGGGTTTCGCCAGCACCCGCCGGGAAGTGGGGGTGGAGGCCGGGCTCGACCTGGAGCCGGTCGCTTTCGCGGTGGCCTTCGCCACCCGCAGCCCCTTGGAGAACGCGGCCCTCGAGGGGCGGCGTTTGGCGGCCACCGCCACGGTGACCACCCAATGGGTGCTGGGGGGGCTCTCGGTGGCGTGGGACCACACCGCGGACACGCTCCTGCCCTTCGACGCCGTCATCGCGGGTGCCCATGCCGGGGGTCACTATGGGCCCGTGGTGCTGCTCGCCGAGGTGGACTGGCTGCACGGCTTCGACCTGACCGACGACTTCGACCAACTCATGGTGTATGTCCAGGCCAGCGCGGAGGTGTACCGCGGGGTGCACCTGCGTGCGGGGTTCGAGGCCTTCGACCCGGTGTGGGCTCTGCCGGAGAACGAGCGGGACCGTTTCGTCTTCGGGGCGAGTTGGTTCCCGGTGCCGCTCCTGGAAGTGCGTGCCGCCTATCGACTCAACCGGGACATCCCACTACGGGTCGAGGAGAACGCCGACGAAATCGTCGTAGAGCTGCACGGATTCCTGTAGCAGCAACCCTCCCCGTTCCCTTTCCGAGGGCGGGGTGCTAGCGTCCGTGACGAAGCAGAAGAGGGCGCTCGAGGAGGGGGAGAAGACCCTCGCCGAGGCGGCCCGGCACACACCGGAGATCGCCTCCCTGCTCGAGGACGGATCGTAGGACGAGGGAATGGCGGCACGATAGAATTCGCTCATGAGGCCCTTCTCCGCCGACACGGACCCTCGCGCGCATGCCGTGCAGTACAGGGTGTGCTTCAGGTGAGCGGTGCCATCCTGGAGCTCGAGGAGCTCCGCTACTGGGCTGACGAAGTCGATGTTCGCGACCTCTTGGAAAGGGCGTTGGGGGACGCTGGGCTGAGTTGACGCCACGGCCGGTCACCAGCCGGCCCCAATCGCGACAGCTGCGTCGCGATTCCAATGGACTTCACTTCCCGAGGCAGTCCGACCCTCCCGAAAGAGCGAGGAGTTCTCTCCGACACGGGGCTCCCGGTACCCCATGGCATGTCGCTTGCTAAGACCGGGAGCCGGAGGAAGCCATGCGACCGTTCCCGAGCCTATTCGCCCTCGTGGCGCTCACCCTGTCCCTCGTCGCCTGCGAGTCGGGGACCAGTGAATTCCACACGATCGAGGTCTCGGACGGAATCGCCTCGAGCTACGGCCTCGATGCCCCAGGCCTGTTGCGTACGACTGGTGGCCACGAGCCCGTGTGGGTGCTTTGCGGTGACCCCCTGGCCGAGCCGGCTGAGTACGCCATCGACCACGGCTTTGGTTGTCTCGACGACGAGCAGGCAGGCACCATGGAGAGCAGGACCGCCTGGATCGAGCCGATGCCGGAGACTTGGGATGGCGAGGCGCTGTGCGCCCTGCCGGCTCCCGAACCGTCTTGGGCCGGAGTCGCCATCGGCAACGAGGTGACCGGCCAGGACCAGCCCTTCTACGCGGACCTCGGCGACGCGATCGACCCGGACTGGCCCCAGGGTATTGGCGACGGCGAGTGGCGCCGCGATGTCAGCCCCTGTGGCGGCAACCTGAGCGTATCCATCATCATCGAATTGTAGCGCTCGCTACTTGCGCACGGGCGACCACACCCGGTGCCGAAAGGCGACGGGCTCGGCCTACGCGTCCAACCTGTTCGTGGCGGTCGACCAACTCACCTGGGATGCGGGTGAGGAGCACGTGCGGCGCTACGAGCTACCCGAGGCGAGGTACTGGAGTCACTGCTTCTGCGATGTTTGTGGCTCCTCGGTGCCCTGGCTGTCGCGCACCGGCAAGGCGTACATCGTCCCGGCGGGCACTTTGGACGAAGACCCGGGGATTCGCGCCGGACGCAATATCTACTGGGGGTCACGCGCCCCCTGGTACCTGCACGCCAGTGAGTTGGAGACCTTCGACGAGGGGCCGCCCCGAAGGTGACCGAGACGGGGTCGACCCGAACCTACACCGAGATGTACCATCGTCCGCTCAGGGCCTGCATGGGGTGGTGGCGGTGGGCCCGCTCGACGTGGATGCGGTAGCGCCAGCAGCGCCAGGTGGCGCACGCCAGCGCCGCCAGGGCCGCGGACGGGTGGAGGGCGACGCGCTCGGCTTCGCCCAGTGCGCGTACCTCCTCGTAGCCGGCAAGCAGGGCGCCCTCGGCGGCCGGGTTCGGTACACCCTGCGGCGAGCAGAGGCCCACCAGGGCCATGCCCAGGTCGAGGATGTGAGGCAGCCGGCACGACTCCTCGAAGTCCAGGAAGTACGGGCCCTTGGTGGTCAGCACCACGTTGTCGGCAAACAGGTCGCCGTGGGCAAGGCCCGCGGGCAGTCCCGACCCCACGGCCCGGCGCAGACGGGGGAGGCGGTCGGCCACCCAAGCCTCGAAGTCCGGGTCCACGCCACTGCCCACCACCGCGTTGACCTGGGGCAGGCCGAAGAGGTCGCGCGCCGGCAGGCGATCGGGGACCGGCAGGCCGTGCAGCCTCGCCAGCACGCGCCCCACTGACCGCAGATGGGCGGGGGAGGCGTCCTCGATCAGCCGCCCTGGCACCCAACGCTTCACCAGCACCGGCCAGCCGGCCACGCACGCCACCCGCCGCCCGTCACCCGTGCGTACCAGCGGGTTGGTCGGAAAGCCGTGGTCCGCGAGGTGCACCAGCAGCGCGGCGAGCGCACTCACCTGCTGCTGGCTCTTCTCCAGGAAGAAGGTGAGCACCAGGTCGTGCTCACCGTCCCGGACCACGATGCTGGCGTTGGTGTTCCCACCGGGCAGCCGGCGCACCGGAAGGCCCTGCAGGCCATAGGCGGCCAACGCCTCCTCGTATTGTGCCTCGCCCAGCGATCCGGTCCAGACCATCGATCGGGCGGCGCTACAGGTCGCGCCGCCCGTAGATCGCGTCGAAGTCGCCCAACTCGTCGAGCTGGAGGTACCGGTAGATCTCCTTGGCACGGGGAGCGATCTTCTCGGCGTAGATGGCCAGGTACCGCTCGGGCGTAGGGAGTGCTCCCTCGAGGGCCGTGACCGCGCCCAACTCGGCCGATCCGAGGAAGACCTTCGCGCCGGTGCCCATCCGGTTGTCGAAGTTGCGGGTCGACGTCGAGAACACCGTGCCGCCATCGGGGACGCGGAGCTGGTTGCCCATGCACAGGGAGCAACCCGGCACCTCGATGCGGGCGCCGATCTGGTTGAACAGGTTGAAGTAGGTCTCTCCCTTGAGCACCGCCTGGTCCATACGGGTGGGCGGGCAGACATAGGTGCGGACCGACGGGTTCTGCTTCTGACCCTTCCAGATCTGCCCGGCCGCGCGGAAGTGGCCGATGTTGGTCATGCACGACCCGAGAAAGACGTCGTCGACCTTGGTGCCGGCGACCTCGGAGAGCAGCTTGACGTCGTCGGGATCGTTGGGGCAAGCGAGGATCGGCTCGGTGATTTCGGCCAGATCGATCTCGATCACCGCCGCATACGCCGCGTTGGCGTCCGCGCTCAACAGCTCCGGCTTCTCGATCCAGGCCTCGATGGCCTCCTTGCGCGCTCGCAGGGTGTTCGCGTCCTGGTACCCATCGGCGATCAGCCGCCCGATCAGCGCCCCGTTGGAGCGCAGGTAGGTCACCACCGACGCTTCCGAGAGCTTGATGCAACCCGCCGCCGCCGAGCGTTCGGCCGCCGCGTCGGTCAGCTCGAACCCCTGTTCGACCGTGAGGTCCGGCAGGCCCTCCATCTCGAGGATGCGGCCGTTGAAGATGTTCTTCTTGTTCTTCTTGGGCACGGTGAGCAGGCCCTGCTGGATGGCGAAGTAGGGGATGGCGTTCACCACGTCGCGCAGGGTGATGCCCTGACGTAGCGCGCCCTTGAAGCGCACCAGCACCGATTCGGGCATGTCGAGGGGCATGAAGCCGAGGGCGCCGGCGAAGGCGACCAGCCCCGAGCCCGCCGGGAAGGAGATGCCCAGGGGGAAGCGGGTGTGGGAGTCCCCGCCGGTACCGACGGTGTCGGGGACGAGCAGGCGGTTGATCCAGCTGTGGCACACCCCGTCGCCGGGCCGCAGGGGCACGCCCTTCCGCTCCACGATGAAGGCGGGCAGGGTCTGGTGCATGTGCACATCGGCGGCCTTGGGGTAGGCCGCGGTGTGGCAGAAGGACTGCAGGAACAGCGGGGATTGGAACTTGAGGCAGGCAAGCTCCTTCAGCTCGTCGGCGGTCATCGGGCCGGTGGTGTCCTGGCTGAGCACGGTCGTCATCTTCGGCTCGCAGGCGGTGCCCGGCAGGACACCCGGAAGGCCGACCGATTGGCCAACGATCTTCTGGGCTTGCGTGTAGCCCTGGCCCGGCGCTGGCTCGGGGTTCTCGGCGTGTGCGAACGCCGTCGTCTCCTCGAGGCCGAGGAAGGCCCGCGCCCGTGCGGTCAGCGCGCGCCCGATGATGAGCGGGATGCGCCCGCCGGCCTGGAACTCGTCGGCCAGGGTGTTGGGGCGGATGGAGAAACGCGTCAGGACCTCGCCGTCCACCGTGGAGATCGTGCCCTCACTGGTGTCGATCACCACGTCATCGCCGGTCTTCAGTGCGGTCACGTCCGCGAACAGGGGCAGGCCACCTGAATCCTCCGCGGTGTTGAAGAAGATGGGTGCGATTGCGCCACCGATGATCACGCCCCCGCGGCGCTTGTTCGGCACGGCCGGGATGTCGTCCCCGATGTGCCACAGCACCGAGTTGCAGGCGGACTTTCGGGAAGAGCCGGTGCCCACTACGTCGCCGATGAAGGCGATGCGGTGCCCCTCGGCGCGCCACTTCGCGATGGTCTCGATGCCCCCCGGGAAGCGATCCCTACCCATGGACAGCGCGTGGAGCGGGATGTCGGGGCGGCTCCAGGCGTCCGACGCAGGGGAGAGGTCGTCGGTGTTGGTCTCACCGTCGACCTTGAACACCCGCACCCGGATCTCAGCGGGGAGCGCGGGACGCGCGGTGAACCACCCGGCCTCGGCCCAGGAGGTCACGACCCGCTTCGCCGCTTCGTTGGTGGCCGAGAGCGCCGCCACGTCATCGAAGGCGTCGTAGACCAGAATGGTCCCCGACAGCGCCTCGACCGCGGTGTCCGCCAGGGCCTCGTCGGACAGGGCGTCGATGAGGTGACGCACGTTGTAGCCCCCGAGCATCGTGCCGAGGATGGCGATGGCCTTCACCCGGTCGATGAGGGGCGAGGTGGCCTCACCCGAGAGGATGCGTCCGAGGAAGGCGGCCTTCACCTTCGCGGCCGGGTCCACCCCCGGGGCGATGCGGTTCTCCAACAGGTCGAGGAGGAAGGCCTCCTGGCCGGCCGGGGGGGACTCGAGGAGCCCGCACAGCGCCTCCGTCTGCTCCGGGTTCAGTGGAAGGGGAGGGATGCCTGGGGTTTCCCGTTCGGCCACGTGCTTGTTGTAGGCGTCGATCATCAGAGCCCCTGTTGGTACGCGAAATCGAGGTGTTGATCTACTCCCGGACGCGCTCCATCACAAGGATCGGATCGGGCGCTCCCAGAATCCATCACATCGGTCGGACGACCGAGGTCGGTGCCTGTTAGAGTGGTTCAATGTTGAACGAAAGACTCTGGAGTTCGGTGTTGTTGCGCCTCGTCATGTGCTTGATGCTCGCGGTCTTCTATACGGCCTGCCCTGGCCCGGACCCCAACGACACCGACACCGACGTGGAAACCGACACCGACACCGACACCGACACGGATTCCGACACCGACACCGACACGGATTCCGACACCGACACCGACACGGATTCCGACACGGACTCCGACACCGACACGGACTCCGACACCGACACGGACTCTGACACCGACACGGACTCCGACTCCGACACGACGTACCACCCCAGCGGCTGGATAGCGCCTGCGGCACATGGCCTGG
>JAFDJI010000743.1 GCA_019307545.1 Deltaproteobacteria bacterium
CCACTTGCTCGGTGACTGGTCTGGGTCGCCGGGGCTGGCCTACCTCGAGGCGCCGGTTCTGCCCTCCTTCGAGGGTGCCCTCGCCCTGACCGGGCTGTTGGTTCTCCTGCTCCTCCTGGGCCGCCTCCAAGCACGTTTCTGGTGCCGTCACCTCTGTCCCCTGGGCGCCCTGCTCGCCTGGGTCGCACGCTGGGCGCCGTACCGCCGGCGGGTGGACGGGGGGTGTACGCATTGCGACCGGTGCGTCCGCGAGTGCCCGACCGGCGCCATCCACGGGAGCGGCCTGGGGACCGACCACGCGGAGTGCATCGCCTGCCAGAACTGCGTCCGAGTCTGCCCCGGTCACGCAGTGCGCTTCGGCTTCACCGGCGGGAGCGGGGCCAAGGACGCGACCGGCGCGGATCTGGGGCGGCGCGCCTTCGCGGGCGCCGCGGCCTCGGGGCTGGCAATGGGGCTGGTGTTCCGCGCCGACATGCTCCATCCCTCCGGGCTTCGGCACCCTGAACTCATCCGACCCCCAGGCGCGATTGTCGAGCCCGAGTTCCTCTCGCGGTGCATGAGTTGCGGCGAGTGTCTTCGGGCCTGCCCCACGAACACGCTCCAGCCGGACTGGTTCCGGGCGGGCCTCGAAGGGCTGTGGGCCCCTCGGATGGACCTGCGGCACGCCGCCTGTGACCAGGCATGCAACGTGTGCGGCCTGGTGTGCCCGACCGGCTCCATCCGTCCATTGAGCCTCGAGGAGAGGCGGTATGCACGCGTCGGCACTGCTGTCCTGCTCCGAGATCGGTGTCTCCCCTGGGCCCGGGACGAGAAATGCCTGGTCTGCTCCGAGCAGTGCCCCTATGGCGCGGTGGACCTCGAACAAGACGAGCACCATGGCGTCGAGCTGCCGGTGGTGCGGCCCGAGAAGTGCAACGGCTGTGGGCGGTGCGAGGAACTCTGCCCGGTCCTGGGCGACGCCGCCATCGTCGTCACGCCCCACGAAGAGCTGCGCCTCGCAGAGGGTTCCTACCTGGAGGCCTGCCGGGCCGCGGGGGTGACCATCGAGCCGAAGCGCCCGCCGGACGAGCTGTTTCGGGTGGACGACAGCCGACTCCCGGGTCAGCCCCCCGACTTCCCGGCCCCGCATCCCGACGACCCGTGAGCCCCGACCGGGCTCGGCTCACCGCGCCAGGTTGGTGAGCCCGGCATCGCGAGCCCACCCGAGGGCCTGTGCCCACTCCGCGCGGGTGAGGCGCCGGGCGATCTCCGGATACGCGTCGGCCTCGTGGGCCGGATGGTACTGGTCCATGAGGTTGACGTAGGTGTCCGGTCCGAGCGTCTGAGCGACCCAGCGGACGAAACGGTCGGTGCCAGCCTGGTTGTTGGGCAGGACCAGGTGGCGCAGGATCAGCCCCCTGGTGGCGATGCCGCGCGCGTCGGTCTGGAGCTTGCCCACCTGCCGGTGCATCTCCTGGATGGCCGCGGCAGCGACCTCCGGGTAGTCCCGGGCCTCTGCGCAGTACTTGTGGGCCAGTTCGCCGTCCTGGAACTTGAAGTCGGGCATGTAGATATCGACGATACCGTCGAGCTTGCGCAGGGTGTCCAGCTTGTCGTAGCCACCGGTGTTGTAGACCAATGGCAACCGGAGGCCGGCGGCAATAGCGATGCGCAGCGCCCGCACGATGTGGGGCACCATGTGGGTGGGGGTGACCAGGTTGACGTTGTGGCACCCCTTCTCCTGCAACTCGAGCATCGCCTCGGCCAGCCTCTGGTGGGTGATGTCGCTCCCGTCGCCGCGGTGGGCGATCTCCCAGTTCTGACAGAAGCAACAGCGCAGGCTGCAATGGGAGAAGAAGATGGTTCCCGAGCCGCGTCGGCCCACCAGGGGTCGCTCCTCGCCCCAATGGGCCCCTGCCGAGTGGACGCGGACCGCCTCGTTCGCCTCGCAGGTGTCGCTCTCGCCGGCGAGTCGGTTCACCTCGCATTCACGTGGGCAGAGTCGGCACTCCCGGTAGATCTCCCGCAGCGCCTTCTCCCGCTCGGCGAGGATCCCCTCCCGTTCCAGCTTCAGATATGCGGGCTCGAAGTCGACGGCCTCGTCGGCCCTGGCCGCGTCGCAAACCACCAGGGATGATGCCGCCGCGGCGCCCACGGCCATCGCTGCGTCCTGGATAAACGTTCGCCGAGTGCAGGTCATCGCTCTCGGGTGTGCGGCCCCGCCGGATCCGCCCGGTGGAGACGAAGCGCTACCTTCGACCTGCATTCTATCCCATCCGGGGCCTGGCTTTCAGGAATCTCCACGTCCCTTCGCCAACCGCTCCGCCGCGCGCGTTTCCCTCTGCTTTCACTCCACCTGCCGGCGCCACCGATGCACCGCTTGAACGCGTCTCTCCAGGCCCACGCTCGCCAGCAAGGCCGCGTTGCTCCCTGATTCCAGCAAGACCAACGCCCCGTCGACGGGCTCGTTGCCCCAAACCGCCGCGCCGTCCACCCGCATCCGAGCTGCCACCTGGTGAAGGGACGCCTCGCCGTCCGGGCGCTCCAGCAACGGCGCGGTGAAAGGGGACGGCAGCTCGTCGAACCGCGTCCCGCTCGGGGCATCCATGGCTCCCAGAATCACCCACGTGGGTCATCGGGAGCGGACTTGGAGGCCGCCTGTGGGGCGGCCACCACCGACTCCACGGGGTTCATCGCGCGCGGCACCGGCTTCGAGCTCGGATTCGGCG
>JAFDJI010000141.1 GCA_019307545.1 Deltaproteobacteria bacterium
AGCTGATCGGCGACGAGGCCTACGCCGGTGCCCGGAACTTCGAGCACCTGGAGCGGGCGGTCCGCGAGGTCTTCGGGCACACGTACATCTGTCCCACCCACAACATGTTGGGGTGCATCAAGCTCGTCACCTCCACCATGCTCCCGCCCGGCTCGATGGTGTCGAGCAACGGGCGGACCCGGGTCGACGTCCTCGAGCCCCGCGACGTCACGATGGTGGACGTGCGCGATCGCGCCGAGGAGGTGTTCACCGGCAACGTGGACATCTCGAAGCTCCAGGAGGTCCTTCGAGGCGAGAACGTGGCGTTGGTGGGGCTCCAGGCCTTCGCGGACGGGATGCACCCCTTCAGCATGGCCAACCTGCGCGCGGTGCGGGCCACCGCGGACCGTTTCGGCAAGCGACTGGTGCTGGACGGCTCTCGCATCATCGAGAACGCCTGGTATATCCAGCACAACGAGCAGGGCATGGGGTCGATGAGCATCGCCACCCTGGTCAAGCGCATCGCCAAGACGGCGCACGTGCTGATGATCGACGGTGCCCAGGACCCGAAGTGCACCTCGGGTGGCCTGCTGACCACCGACAACCCGGACGACCACGAGCGGTTCATGAACGAGGTCGTGGTGTACGAGGGCCTGCACACCTACGGCGGAATGGCCGGGCGCACCATGGAGGTCCTCGCCCGGGGGCTCGAGGAGATGTGCCTCGAAGACGAGGTGCACTGGGTCATGCACCAGAACGAGCGGTTCACCGGACGTCTGCGCGCGGCGGGCGTACCGTTGGACGGGCATTCGGGCTGTCGCGACGGGCCGGGTGGGACGCGACAACCTGGTGCCGGTCCAGATCCCCCGACAGGTCTTGACCAATCGCCAACTGGAGAGCATCGCGGATGCGATCATCAGCCTCTACCGGCAGCGGGACGTCGTACCGGCGCTCGAGCCCGTTCGCGAGGGCCCGTGGTGCGATCAGATGCGCTATCGTGGGTTCTTTGCCGATCTCGAGCCCTACGAGATCGACAGCATTCCCTATGTCATCCACACCATCGAGCGGGTGGGTCGCCTTTCCCAGGAGGAGCGGCGGCTCGCTATTCGCGCCGCGGGCTACAACACGTTCCTGCTCCGCTCGGTAGACGTGACCATCGATCTGCTCACCGACTCGGGCACCTCGGCGATGAGCACCGACCAGTGGGCGGCCTACGACGCGGCCCGTGCGACACCCTGCACCAGCGACGAGTACCGCCGCCTGGTGCACGTGCTGCGCGATGCCACGGGCTACCAGCACATCATCCCGACCCACCAGGGACGCGCCGCCGAGCACATCTTGAGCCAGATCATGATCAAGCCGGGTCAGATCGTGCAGGGCAACATGTACTTCACCACGACCAAGCTCCACCAGGAGCTTGCCGGCGGGGTGTTCGCCGACGTGATCGTCGAGGCCGCCCACGATCCGACCAGTACCTACCCCTGGAAGGGCAACATCGATCTGCCCAAGCTCCGGCAGATCGTCGAACAGCACGGCCCAGAGCAGATCGCCTACATCTCCTTCGAGCACTCGGTGAACATGGCCGGGGGACAGCCGGTCAGCATGGACAACATGCGTGCGGTGTACGGGCTGTGCGCGCCGCTCCGCATTCCCGTGTTCTTCGATGCCACCCGGATGGCCGAGAACGCGCGGATGATCCAGAAGCGGGACCCGCACTACCACGACACCAACATTCGCGACATCCTCCGCGAGATGCTGATGTACGGCGATGGGTGCACGGTCAGCGGCAAGAAGGACTTCCTGATCAACATCGGGGGACTGCTGGCCTTCCGGGACAACGCGGAGTGGACCTACGACGCAGAGCATCTGCTGCGGATCTACGAGGGGAACACCACCGACGGCGGGCTGTCCGCGGCCGACCTCGCCTGCATCTCACGAGGGGTCGAGGAGATGCTCGACGACCGGTACATCGGCGCGCGAGTTCGGCAGACCGAGGCCTTGGGCCAGATGCTCCTGGAGGCGGACATCCCGATCGTCACCCCGCCGGGGAGCCATGCCATCTTCCTGGACGCCAAGCGCTTCCTGCCCCACATCGACCAAGACGCGTTCCCCGCCCAACGGCTGGCGGCGGAGATCTACGTCGAGACCGGCGTACGGGCGATGGAACGCGGCAACGTGTCCAAGGGCCGCAACCCAAAGACCGGAGAGAACTACCGCCCGTCCCTCGAGTTGGTACGCCTGACCATCCCGCGCCGGGTGTACACCCGCGACCACATGCGCGCGGTCGCCGACGGCATCATCCGGGTCTACCAGCGCCGAGAGGAGATCGAGGGGCTGCGGTTCGTCTACGAGCCGGAGAAGTTGCGCTTCTTCCAGGGACGGTTCGCGCCGATCGAAGAGTGAAGCGCGGGACTGACGCGCCGAGCCACACCGCCGTCAGGGTCCCTCTAGGAACGACGGCATGTAGAAGACCTCGTACTCCTCGATCATCCTCGCCACCTCGGAGGAGGTGAGGTCGGCCGTCCGTTCCCGGGAGAATCCCAGTGCCGCGAAATCGAAGACGCCGTCTTTCGAATGGCAGTCGGGGCAGGAGATGGGTTCGTCGGTCAGGCGCTCGTGGAGTTGTTCTCTCTCCTTGGCGTTCTGGTCGGGGGTCAACTCGGATCGCAGATGCAGGTATTTCGCGGCGGCCTTCTTGCTGATCGGATGGATGACCTGCCGCTCGCCCCCGGGTCCTTCCTCCACCGGGTAGATCTTCGCTGGGTACTTGCCGAACCGTCCGCTCGCCGTATCCGAGATCTCGGCCGTCTCGTTGTCGACCCATGCAAGCGAAAGCGTGCCCTCATCCTCCCGGGTGTGACATACCGCACAATCCATGAAGCTCCCGTGCAGGTTGAGCAGACCCCGGTTCTTCTCCTCCACGTAGTGCGCATAGACGCCGTGGCACTCGACGCACAACGTCAAGCCACCGTCCCGATGCTCGACATGCAACTCGATCGCGGGATCGGTCATGTGGAAGTGATGTGGAGGCCGGGGTTGGTGCGCGCGCATCAACGGACCGAACAGCCCCTCCTCGTCGTCGAAGAACACGGGCTCTACCGGTGGTTTGGCGTCGAGCCCTGGTTCTGCCGTCGATCGTGGACCGACGGCATCGGGAAGGTACACGTGTGCGAGCAGCCACGCTCCGAACAGCAGGAATGGACTCAGGAAGAGGATCTTCAGCAGCAGTGCGGCTGCGTTCTTCACCAGGGTCACGAGTCACCCCCATCGTGGGGGTCGTGCGGCCGCAGGTACACCAGGTAGAGATGCCAGACCATCAGCGCGAGACAGGCGAGGACCGCCTCCATGCCGTGGACGACGAGGGCGATGTCGAGGACGAACTTGCTCCACATCGTCTCGGTCCACAGGACCACCCCGGACAGGCTCATCAGCGTGGTGCCGGTGATCAGCAGGTAGTACTCCAGCTTGGCCTGGTAGCTGAATCGGTCGAATTCGGGCGGATGCTCCCGCATGCCGAGGTAGTACGACATGTTCTGGACGACATCCGTCGCGTCCTTGCGTCGCGGCAACATGTCCCGGAGCCAGTCTCTGCCCCCGGGCACGAGCGCCAGGTAGTAGACGTGGTAGAGACTGCCCAGGATCAGCGCGACGCCTGCGATGCGATGCGCGTACAGCCGGATGCTGAAGAGCATCTCCCGCAGCGCCACCTGCTCCAGCAGACGTTCCGGCAGGTACAGTGCGAACCCGGTGACCACGAGCAGGATGAAGGACACAATCAGGATGGTGTGCTGGTTGTTCTCGTTGCGACTCAGGCGGCTGAACATCCCGGGTCTGCTCTGCTCCTGGGGTTCCGGGGCTTTGGGTTTCAACCCTCGTCGGAAGTCGAGCAACTGGTGAAGGGTCATTCCGCCGATTACCACCCCGATCAGCAGCTTGTAGGCGAGTTTCAGTAGCGCGAGGATCTCGTAGCGCCAGAGCTCACCCGGGCCGTAGGTGCCCTTCGCCCGTTCGAGAAGCAGCGGGTCGACCTCCTCGTCGACGCTGGAGAACATCTCGGCCCTCATGGCGATCTTCGCCTTTTCGCCGTACGCATGCACGCGTCCGGTGGCGAACTGATCCGTCGCGTTCGGGTGGCATGACTGCACCCCCCCGGGGTTGGCGCAGGTCGTCACCCGGTTCGTCCTGTGGAGCGGTGAGATCGGGTCTTCAGCGGGCCGGATGTCATGGGCAGAGTAGCCGACAGGGACGTGGCAACTGATGCAATCCGGGGCATCCCGGACGTTGTACTTGATCTGTTGCCAGTGGTACGTCTCCTTGTAGGTATCGACGCTCTCCACGCCATGGCGCCCCATCTTCTCGGCGTCCTCGTGGCATTTCCCGCACAACCTGACCACCTCGGACCGGTCGCGTGGGCGCCTCAAGCGGTGGGTGACGTGGATGTACTCGCGCTCGGCCCAGTCCCCCGCGGTGTGGCACCCCTTGCAACGGGTCAGGGTTTCGTTGGACAGGGCATCGTTCCTGCCCCAGAGCCCGCTGGGGACGAACAGGACCCGGTTGTCGTGGCAGTCGAGGCAGGCGGGCAGGTCTTCGGCATGCGCCTTCGTGCTGCCGTCGGGCTCCAACCGCCCGTGCACGCTCTGTTCGTACTTGTCGACCATGTTGGCGTGGGAGAAGGGCCGCCCGGTGGACGGCTCGCGGAGGTGGCATTGGGTGGAGCAGTCGACCTTGTCGGCGTTGGCGTGGGGGATTCGGTCGACATCCTGGTGGCAGGTCGTACACTCGAGCTTTCCATGCACGGACTGGAGGTACAACTGGTCGTTCACGTAGTAGGTCCGCTTGGTTCCATCCTCCTCGAACCTGCCGAGGGTCGGGTACCGGTGGCACATCAGACAGTTTCCGCGGTCTGAGGCCGCATCTGACTGTGCGTGCCCGCGTACCGGCAGCAAGACCAATAGCAGCACCATTGCCAACGCGACCCGGAGCAGGCTCCCCGGGATGAGAGGCCCTTGTTCGACGAGCGCTTCCTCTTGCACGGGCTTCTCGACTCTCTGGAATCGCAAGTATGCGCCCCCTTCCGCACCCGCGCAACAGCCCGGCCTGCATCGGGAATAGGGTTTTCCACGAAAACCACGACCGCCTGTGAACAACCGGTGCCGCGAGTACCACGACGTCGGCGGGCAACGCATCGCCGCCGTGCTATATGCCGAGGCTTCGATTCGAGCGTACCGACATCCGTGGAGACGACCCCATGGCCCACATCGACCGCACCTTCCCCAGCCTCGACCACGACGCGATCCAGGCCCTGCGCGGCCGGAGCATGCTGTCCACCAACGACTACTCCCGGGCGAATCTCGACGCGCTCTCGGCGGTGGCCAACGCGTTCACGGCCCTCGACGGCGCCGCAGTCAAGACGCCGCTGTTCCCCCAGGAGCTTGCCTGGGCGCTGTTCTTCGACAAGTCCACCCGCACCAAGTCGGCTTGGGCCGGCGCTTCGTCCCGCCTGGGCATGCAGCCGGTCATCGTGGACGGGGGCACCACCCAGGTCTCGCATGGGGAGACGGCCGAGGAGACGGGCGCCATGATCGGGATGAACTCCCACGCCATGGGCATCCGCCACTGCAAGATCCTCGGCCAGGGCCGCCCGTTCATCGCCGACAACACCAAGGGCATCGACGACTACCTCGCCGCGATGGGCGATCCGCGCACCGTCCCGATGGTCAACCTGCAGTGTGACTGGGACCACCCGACCCAGTCGATGGCCGACCTGCTCTGGCTCCAGGAGTACTTCGGCGGCTCCATCCGCAACAAGAAGATCGCGGTCAGTTGGGCCTACTCCCCGAGCTATGCCAAGCCGCTCTCCGTCTCCCAGGGGCTCATCACCCTGCTCACCCGGTTCGGCGCCCACGTCACCCTCGCCCACCCCGAGGGCTACCCGCTCTACGAGGAGGCCATGGACCTGGCCGAGAAGCACTCCGTGGAGAGCGGCGGCTCGTTCCGGTACGTCGACAACATGGACGCCGCCTTCGAGGGCGCCGACGTGGTCTACCCGAAGTCCTGGGGCCCGGTCGACCTGATGGTCGGGCGGCAGGATGCGAAGGGCGAGGCCGAGATGGACGACATCGAGCGCCGCGCCGTGGAGCGCAACGCCCGGTTCCGCGACTGGATCTGCGACGAGCGTCGCATGGGCATCACCAACGACGCCCTGTACATGCACTGCCTCCCCGCCGACATCGGCGACGAAGTCACCCACGGGGTCATGGACAAGTTCCGCGTCGAATGCGCCCGCGAGGCGAACTACAAAATGTACGTGATGATGGGCCTCATCGCCTCGGCCAAGCAGGACGGCCTGGGCGAGATCCTCGAGAAGTACTGGAACGATCGGTAGCACCAGCCGAGACGCGCGTGCACAGCGACGCCGTCCCGCGGCCAAATAATCGAAAAGGAGCCTCCAATGCGTAGTTTCATGGGTCGCGACATCCTCTCCCTCAAGGGCTGGGAGCGCGCTGAGTTCTTCCATCTCTTCGACGTGGCCGAGGACCTCGAGCCGATCGCGCGCAAGCGACAGAACAGCGATCTGTTGGCCGGCAAGACCCTGCTCACGGCCTTCTACCAGCCCTCGACCCGCACCCGGCTGTCCCACGAGGCTGCCATGCACCGCCTCGGTGGCCACGTGCTCGGTTTCTCGGACGCGAAGATGACGCGCGCAGGGGACTTCTACCAGGAGTCCATCAAGGACACCGTCCACATGCTCGAGTACTACGCGGACGCTATCGCGATGCGGCACTTCCAGCAGGGCGCCCCGGCCGAGGCCGCCAAGTGGTCCAGCGTGCCGGTCATCAACTGCGGCGACGGCTGGGGCGAGCACCCCACCCAGATCCTCACCGATCTCTATACCCTGCACCGGGAGTTGGGCACCATCGACGGCCTGACCATCCTGGCGGTGGGCGACCACCGCATGCGCACCATGCACACCCTGGGCTACGCCATGTCGCAGTTCGCCAGCGAGCTGATCCTCATCGGCCCGCCCGACATGTCCCCGACCCCCGAGTTCCTCGCGGAGTTGGACGAGCTGAACGTGGCCTACCGCGTCGAGGAGGACGTCCGCGACTGCATCCACGAGGCGGACGTCATCTACATGGAGCCTGTCGTCCAGGCCGACTACACCGCGGGCCGCATCGAGGCACACGACGGCTCGGGCCGTACCCCGGACGCCTACAAGGTGACCCGCGAGCTGTTGAAGACCAAGGCCCGGCGCGACTCCATCATCCTGCACTCCCTGCCCCGCATGGACGAGCTGCCGCCCGACGTCGACAGCACCCGCCACGCCCGGTACTGGGAAGAGGCCTTCTACGGCGTCGTGATGAAGATGGGCATGCTGGCGCTGATTCTCGGCGCTGCGGAGTGAGGTCGACATGATGCACAAGAAGCTGGTGGTGCTCGCCGTGGGCGGGAACTCGCTGATCACCGATCCGCTGCACAGGTCGGTCCCGGACCAGTTCGCGTCCTGTATGGAGACCTGCTCCAAGATCGTGAAGCTCCTGGAGAAGGGGTACCGGGTGGTGATCACCCACGGGAACGGTCCGCAGGTGGGTTTCATGCTGCGCCGGGCGGAGCTGGCGGCCCACGAGTTGCACCGGGTTCCCCTGGACTCCTGTGGTGCGGACACCCAGGGTGCGCTCGGCTACGCGATGCAGCGCGCGCTGTACAACTGCACCGAAGATTGGGCGCAGCGGGTGGACGTCGCCACCGTCGTCACCCAGGTGCTGGTCGACGCGGACGACCCCGCCTTCGAGAACCCCGCCAAGCCCATCGGTTCGTTCATGGACGCCGAGAAGGCCGCAGAGCGGGTCGAGAAGGACGGCTGGGTGGTCCTGGAAGATGCCGGACGTGGGTTCCGCCGGGTGGTGCCTTCTCCGCGGCCCAACAAGATCGTGGAGCTGGATGCGATCCGACTGCTCCTCGAAGGCGGATACGTGGTGGTGGCCGTCGGCGGCGGCGGTATCCCGGTGGTGGAGCGTCCGGACGGCGGACTCGACGGTGTGGAAGCGGTGATCGACAAGGACCACGCCAGCAGCCTGCTGGCACGGAAGCTCAATGCCGACATCCTGCTGATCTCAACCTCGGTGGAGAAGGCGTGCCTCCACTTCGGTACCCCCGAAGAGCAGGCCATCGACACCATGACCGTCTCGGAGGCCCGCCAGTACATCCGCGAGGGCCACTTCAAGCCGGGGAGCATGCTCCCGAAGGTCGAGGCGATGATCGAGTTCGTCGAGGCCGGCGGAGGTCAGGCGGCGCTCACCGATCCCGCCAACCTGGTGCCCGGTCTCGCCGGCGAGACGGGGACCCGGATCGTGCCCGACCCGGTGACCGAGTAGCTGGAGGAGCAGGCTGCCCGTCCGGCGG
>JAFDJI010000142.1 GCA_019307545.1 Deltaproteobacteria bacterium
GGCGGTGGACACCGCGGTGGACGAGGTGGAGGCCATGCTGGGCGGCGCACCCATCGAGGGGTGGCAGGTGCACACCCACATCCAGCCCCTGCTGCAGCGGGCTGCGGAACGCGCCGTTGCCGCGGGCATGCTGGAGTTGGACCGGGACTACCCCCTCGCGGCGGGCGCCGAGGTGGCGCTGGTGGCGGTACGGGTCGAGGACGGCGCGGTGGTGGCCATGGTCGGGGGCCGCGACTACCGAAACAGCCCCTTCAACCGTGCCACCCGTGCCTGGCGCCACCCCGGCTCCACCGTCAAGCCGCTGACCCTGTTGGCGGCCTTCGACCGCGATCCCGGCCTGTCGCCGACCTCAACGGTGGTGGACGAGCCCATCTCGCGCGTCCAGGAGGGTTCGGCCCGCCCCTGGTCCCCACGCAACTACGACGGCGCCTTCCTCGGTGAGATCACCCTGCGGGAGGCCATCGAGCACAGCCGCAACATCCCCGCGGTGAAGCTCGCGGAGGAGGTGGGGCTGCAAGACCTGCAGACCTTCTACCGCGACAGTGGCCTGTCCCGCGCCACCGCCTGGCGGTCGGCGGCCCTGGGGGCCTTCGAGGCCACCCCGATGGAGGTGGCTGGGGCCTACACCATCTTCCCCGGCGGCGGTACCCGATCGCGGCCCTGGCTGGTGCGCTCGGCCACCAAGGGGCGGAACGACGCCATCCGGTACTGGGAGCCCGAACGGGCCGAGGTGGCGTCCGCGCGCGCGTCCGCCCTGGCGACCTCGGTACTCCAGGGGGTCATCACCGACGGTACGGGTGCGCGGGCACAACGCTACGGAGTGCGGGGTGCCGTGGGTGGCAAGACCGGGACCACCGACGACTTCCGGGACGCCTGGTTCGTGGGGTTCACGCCCGACCTGGCGGTCGCGGTGTGGGTCGGGCGCGATCGCGACGAGGCGCTGGGGCTCTCGGGCAGCCGCGCGGCGCTCCCCACCTGGTCCCGCTTCGTGGTGGCGAGCGGCACGTCCAGTGGCACGTTTCCCCGTCCCGAGGGCCTGGTGACGGTGGAGATGTGCACCGAGAGCCACCAGATCGCGCGGGACGCCTGCCCCACCACGTACCCGGAACTGTTCGCCGAAGGACACGTGTCGCGGGAGCGCTGCGACCGACACGGCGGCTTTCCCATCGAGATCGGGCGACTGTTCGACCTGTTCGGACATCGGAAGCGCGCCGACGTGCGCGGCGACGCGCCGTAGCCGGTCGCGCTCTCGGCAGCCTTTTCGTGCGTTGACCCTGGTTCCCCGGCGGGGTAGTTCGCCCGCCTGCCCTGGAGGGAGCTTTGGACCTGCACGAACAGTGTGTGAACACCATCAAGGGGCTGGCCATGGATGCCATCCAGGCCGCCAACTCCGGCCACCCGGGGATGCCCCTGGGCATGGCGAGCGCGGCCACCGTGCTGTGGCGGGAGTTCCTCAAGCACGACCCCACCGACCCCGCCTGGGCGAACCGCGATCGATTCGTGCTCTCCCCGGGCCATGGCTCCATGCTGCTCTACTCCCTGCTCCACCTCTCCGGCTACGACCTCCCCCTGGACGAGATCCGGCGCTTCCGGCAGTGGGGCAGCGCCACCCCCGGTCACCCGGAGTACGGCCACACCCCCGGGGTGGAGACCACCACCGGCCCCTTGGGCCAGGGCTTCGCGATGGGCGTGGGCATGGCCCTCGCCGAGCGCTACCTCCGGGAGAGCTTCGGCCCCGACCTGGTCGACCACAACATCTATGGGATCGTCTCGGACGGCGACCTGATGGAGGGCGTCGCTGCCGAGGCCGCCTCCCTGGCTGGTCACCTTCAACTCGGCAAGATCGTCTACCTGTACGACGACAACCGAATCACCATCGACGGGTCCACGGACCTGACCATGACGGAAAACGTGGGTGCCAGGTTCGAGGCGTACGGATGGCACGTGGTGCACCTCGACGACGGCCATGACCCGGTCCAGGTGGAGCGGGCCATCGAGGAGGCCCGCCTGGAGACCGCCCGTCCCTCCCTGATCCTCTGCCCGACTGTCATTGGGCAGGGCTCGAGCAAGGAGGGCTCGGAGAAGACCCACGGTTCGCCCCTGGGCGAGGACGACGTCCGCGCCACCAAGCAGCGCATCGGCCTCGATCCGGAGAAGTCCTTCCAGGTGCCCGACATCGTCTGCGAGGCGTTCCGTGAGCACGACGGACCCGCAGAGAACGCGGCGTGGCAGGCCCGGATGAGCGAGCACCCCCTGGGACCGCAGCTGCAATCCTGGCTGGCGCGAGACGGCGCTGCCGCCGTGGCGAAAGTGAAATGGCCCACCTTCGAGGTCGGGACCAAGCTCGCGACCCGAAAGGCTTCCCAGGCGTGCCTGCGCGCCATCACCAGCGAAGTCCCCTGGATCGTGGGAGGGTCTGCGGACCTCACCGGCTCCAACGGCACCAACCTGGGCACCGCGGCCCTCTCCCCGACGCGCTTTGCCGGCGCCCCGATGATCCACTTCGGGATCCGGGAGCACGCCATGGGGAGTATGGCCAATGGCATCGCCCTGCACGGCGGGCTGCGGCCCTTCTCCGCCACCTTCCTGGTGTTTCACGACTACCAGCGACCGGCCGTTCGGCTCTCCGCCCTCATGAGGCAGCCGGTCATCTACATCTACACCCACGACTCGGTGTTCCTCGGCGAAGACGGGCCCACACACCAACCAGTGGAGACCCTCGCCTCGATGCGGACTGTCCCCCGCATGCGCACCCTGCGCCCGGCCGACGCCAACGAGACGGCGGCCGCCTGGAGGTTCATCCTCGGCTACACCGACGGCCCGGTCGCCCTGGTGCTCACCCGCCAAGGACTGCCGATCATGGAGGAGACGCGGGATGCCGAGATCGCTCGCGGGGCCTACGTGCTCTCCGACGTCGATGACCCCGCGGTGGTGCTCCTGGCGAGCGGCTCCGAGGTGCCCACCGTCCTCGCAGCGCGGGAAGAGCTGGCCACGGCAGGCATCGCGGCGCGGGTGGTCTCGGTGCCCTGCATGGAGCTTTTCCTGGCGCAGGACGAGGCCTACCGAAAGGAAGTGCTCCTCGACGGGGTGCCGCGTGTCTCCGTGGAGGCCGGCCTCACCTTCGGCTGGGAGCGGTTGGTGGGCGACCAGGGCCTGAGTATCGGGATCGAGGACTTCGGCGCCTCGGCTCCCGCCTCGGTGCTCGCAGAGAAGATGGGGCTCACCCCCGACGCGGTGGCGCAGAGGGTCGAGGCGTTCCTCAGCTGATCGATGCCCGCACTCCCCCCTCCGTCTCCACGCACCGCACCCTTCGAGGTCCACGAAGGGACCCACACCCTGCACCTCCTCACCCCGGACGAAGAGGTGCAGTGGAGCTTCGATCGGCGCGGCCGGTTGATCGCGGGGCACGACGGAGGGTTCCACTTCCTGGTGGGGATGGACGGCCGCGTGCTGCTGCGGGACCGCCGTGAAAGGACCCGCCCACCCCCCGTGCGGCTGACCTTCGAGGAGGTCGCGCCGTTGTACGACCGGGTGGCCGCGGACATTGCCGCGGTGCTTGCTTTCTCCCTCGAGGAGAACACCGCTCGAGCCTGGCTGGCCCTGGCGGCCGCCCGCGACGCGGAGACCTACCGCCGCGACGCCGCCGCCTTCGCCGAGGTGTACCAGCCGGTGTCGGTACTCCCCCCCGACTGCTACCGGGCCCTCGTGGTCCAGCTTGCCGAGGGGTGCTGCTACAACCGGTGTGCCTTCTGCACCCTGTACCAGGACGTCCCCTACCGGGTGAAGACCGCTGCGGATCTCGAAGCACACCTGGACGGCATCGCGGCGCTGTTCGGCGATGCATTGGCCCTTCGAAACAAGGTGTTCCTGGGAGACGCCAACGCCCTGGCCCTCGACCAGGCGCTCCTCCTCGACCACATCGAGCACGTCCGGCGGCGGTTCCCGGACGTTGCCGCGGGGGGGTTCCACAGCTTCCTCGACACCTTCACCCGACCCCTGAAGACCGAAGCCCAACTCTCGGCGCTCCGGGGGGCGGGGCTGCGCCGGGTGTACGTGGGCTTGGAGTCCGGACACCGGCCGCTGCGGGCTGCCCTGCGCAAGCCAGGCACCGTGGCCGGGACCCGGGAGGTAGTGGCGGCCTGTAGGCGCGCGGGGGTTGGCGTCGGGATCATCGTCCTGGTTGGCGCAGGTGGAGCGGAGTTCGCGGCGGGGCACCTCCGCGACACCATGGAGGCGATCCGCGCCATGGACCTCGGTGAGACCGACCTCGTGTACCTCTCCCCACTCACCGGGGCGATGCAGCCCCCCGGGTTGGAGATCGCCTCCCAGACCGCCGCGTTTCGAGCGGCCCTTTCCGAGAGCCCCTTCAAGGTGGCGCGCTACGACCTTCGGCGGTGGATCTACTGAACCCCTTCAGCGTCTACGGTAGCGCCGGCTACCAGCCCCAGTCCAGGCCCTCGTCGCCGGAGGTGTCTGACCCCGACGAGTCCGTCGCGGCAAAGGACTCGAACCAGCTCTGCACCCCGTAGAAGTGGACCTGCTCGTCGTCGGCGAGCGCCAGGGTGCGTCCGTCGTTGGACGTCTTCACCTCATCGGCTGCGCCCGGGGTGTTGAAGCTGTTGTCGATCTCGCCGGTAAAGCCGTCGATCACCCCCACCCCGCCACCACCACGCTCGTGGGCCACGGTGACCACCGCGGAGGCCCGCACACCCATGTCGTCCAAAGCCTGGACCGCGCCGCCGACCTCGGTGGTCCACCGGAGCGCACCATCGGCCTCGATGCCGCGCACCGTGGTGCCGCCGATCTCGGCCGCATACAGGACGTCGGCCACGGGGTCCCACTCCACCAGCTCGGAGGGATCTTCGGACACCACCACCGACGAGGAGGGGGTGACCAGGCTCACCCCGCCGTTGTGGCCGACGAAGGCGTGCCCGAGGGTGGGATCCGCGCTCAGGCCGGGGGAGCCGGCGCACACATCCGGCGACAGGTCGGTGCGCCCAGGCGCCGTGGTGCCGACCCACTCCACCCCGCAATCTTCATCGTCGCCGGCGAGGACCACCACGCCCTCGTCTTCGAGCAGGCGCCCCTGCATGACGTCAGGCACTGGGAAATCGTCGGTGTCCGCTCCCCAGAAGCCGTCGTCCTTTTGGATGTGGACGCCTTCTTCCGAGGCGACGAGCACCACGACGTTCCCGCCCTGCTCGCCGACGTCTTCCACCGTGTCGTCGCTGCCCGGGTAGTCGTAGTCGGTGCCGAGGGTGGCGTATTCCACGTCGACCGCGCAGGTGGTGCCCACCATGCCGACCTGGGCGCCCCTGTACCCCCACGCATCGGTGTCGTGGACGATGATGCCGCGGGTGGCCTGATACAGCGTGCTCTCGTGCGTGAACACCATGGCATCGCTGCACCCAGTGGCTGCGACGACAAAACCAAGCAAAGCCAGATGACGCATACGTTTCCCTCCGTGCACCGTTGACAGCTGACAAACGCCTCGGTGCGTCACTTCATTCGATTTATCTGCCGAAACCAATCCGGGGACCTGGCCGGAGGCGCTCACTGGTCACGACCGTGGCGCTCGAAGGCGCGGAAGTGGACCGACTGGTCGAGGACCAGGGCGTAGTCGCGCCCATTGCGAGAGACCACGATCTGCTGCGCACCAGCCGGAGTCTCGGTCTCGAGGGTTGCTTCGCCGGTGTATGCGTCCAGTGCGTACACCTGGTTGCCGGACTCGGCCTCCACCAGCACCGCGACGGCCTCGCGCCACCCCATGTCGTCGATGGACAGGACCGGGTACCCGAGGTCGGTCTCCCACAAAAGGTCCCCGCTGCTCTCCAGGCCGCGCACCCAGTTCTCGCCGACGCGCGCGACGTACAGGACCTCGGCGAAGGCATCGAAGACGGCCAGGTCGGCCGCCGCGTCCACCTGGGTGACCCCCGCCTGGCTGATCTGGAACGCGCCGAGGTCTCCACCGGCGACGTACACCCCGCCGAGGGTGGGGTCAGCGCTCACATCCGGTTCCACCTGACAGAGCGCGGGGTCGACGCCCACCGCGAACCCATCGTGGACCCACTCCACCGCGCAACCGTCGCCCGGGTCGTCCACCAGGATCACCACCTCGTCGTCCACCAGTCGGGCCTCGAGCACGTTGGGCCGGTCGATGTCCTCCTGCTGCTCCCAGTTGACGGCGTCGGCCGGGGTGATGTGGATGCCCCGTACCGAGGTGACCACCACCGCGTCGATGCCCTGGTAGCGGTCGATGTCCTGGACCTTCTCGTCGACGCCCGGGTAGTCCCGGTCGGCGCCGACCGCGCCGGTCTCGGTGTTGACGGCGCAGGTGGTGTCGTACATGCCGGCGTTGGCCTGGGTGCCATCGTCGTGGATCACCACCCCGCGCGTCGCGACCTGCAGGATCCCGTCCGAGGAGAAGGGGAGACTCAACTCTGCGCAGCCCGTCGCCATCATTGCCAGGGCGCCAACCACCATCAAACGCATGCAGGGCCTCCCTTCGCCATCAAGCTGTCCGATCTTGTGACGCGCGGCAGTGCGATTTCTTCAACCTTTGTCTCGATCGGTCCAAGGTCAGGCTCGACCGGCTCGAGGAGCGGGAGCGGGAACGGGAGCGGGAGCGGGAACGAGCAGGAGCCCCGAGCCCAGCCATGCCTCAGAGGATCAGTAGGCTCGGGCGAAGATCGCCATCTCCCTTGCTGACTTCCCGGTGAGCGGACACGTCAGGCCTTCCACCGACTCCCCGTCCAGGTAGCACCGCAGCGTGGCCTTGCTGACCTCCCGCACCCGGTCCTCTTCCTCGTCGTCCCCTCCCCATGGGATCCGATAGAAACCAGGTTGGTCCCCTATCAGGGCGGAGAACGCCTCCAGGCGCGCCTCGAACCCGTCGACGCCCGCGGCAAAGCCGGAATCCAGCGCGTAGGTCTTCTCCTCGCGCAACACACCCGCCGCCTCCAGCAGCCCCGCCTGGATCTCCTCGAGGACCTCCGACACCTGCTCGACGATGCCGTCGAAGGGAATGCCGAACTTCTTTCCGCCGGTGCGCCGTGCGGCGAAGGCGGCACCCTTGGCCACGTCGCGCGGACCGACCTCCAGCCGGAGCGGGACGCCCTTGCGCTCCCACTCGAAGTACTTGGCGCCCGGGCGCAGGTGCGCACGATCATCGAGTTTGACCCGGAAGTGTGGGGAGAGCTTCGCGAACAGGTCGTTCGCGGCACCGAGGACCGTCTCCCGATCCTTCTCCTTGTACACGGGCACGATGACCACCTGGATCGGCGCCACCCGCGGCGGGAGCACCAGCCCGTTGTCGTCGGAGTGGGTCATGATCACCGCGCCAATCAGGCGGGTGGAGACGCCCCAGGAGGTAGCCCATACGAAATCGCGCACCCCGTCCTGGTTCTGGAAGGTGACGTCGAAGGCCTTGGCAAAGTTCTGGCCCAGGAAGTGGCTGGTGCCAGATTGCAGCGCCCAGCCGTTCTGCATCATCGCTTCGATGGTGTAGGTCTCGACCGCGCCCGCGAACCGCTCCCGGGCAGACTTCCGACCCTTGAGGACCGGCATCGCCAGGGTGTCCTCGACGAAGTCTGCGTACAGGTCCAGGATGCGCAGGGTCTCTTCGACCGCCTCGGACGCGGTGGCGTGCGCGGTGTGGCCCTCCTGCCACAGGAACTCCGCGGTGCGCAGGAAGGGGCGGGTCTTCATCTCCCAGCGGACCACGTTGGCCCACTGGTTGATGAGCACCGGCAGGTCGCGCCAGGAGTCGATCCACCGACCATACATGTGCCAGATCACCGTCTCCGAGGTGGGGCGGATCACCAGCGGCTCTTCCAGGAGGCTGTCGGGA
>JAFDJI010000143.1 GCA_019307545.1 Deltaproteobacteria bacterium
CACCTTCCAGAGCGTGATCATGCAGGGCAATACGTTCCCCGACTTCGCGATCACCAGCGCGGCGCCGGAGGTTGCAGAGGGGGAAGGAGAGGAAGGCCCGAAGCGCGGGAAGGACGGTCGCCTCAAGAAGACCAAGAGCCCGCGGGAGCGCGTCGATACGGGTGACTTCTACGCGCGCAAGCGCCCAGCGGAGAAGACGCCCCTCATGATCGCCGGCGGCGCCGTCCTTTTGGGCGCGGGAGGCGTGTACTACATCGCATCGAGGGCCCGCGCCAATTTCGACGAATCCGAAACCCGGGAAGATGTGGACAAGTACAAGGCCCAGACCAACCGCATGGTCATCATCTCCGCGTCGGTCCTCGCCGTCGGTGCGGGCACCCTGACCTGGGGAATCATGCTCGACGCTGGAGGCACCCCAGTCCCGGGCATCCAGATCAACTTCTGACGCCGGGGCGCTGATGGCGACTGCGACCCTCCCCCTCCACTGGCGGGGGCGCTCCGGGCGCACCTACATCCCGATCCCACGTTCGCAGGTGCGCCATGGCGAGTGGGCGACGGTTCGCAAGGTCATCGGCACTGGACCACCGATCGGCAACTCTACGGTCGATGAGGGAATCCCGATCGCGCTGAAGCTGTGGTTGGAGGCGGACGACGAAGCACTGGAGGTGCTACAGGCCGAGGCGCGGATCGTGGTGGAGTTGATGGGCAAGTCCGGAGATCTCCCCTGTCCGCGGCTGTACGACCTCATCGGGGAGCCGGTGGTCACCGGATTGGTGATGGAGTGGTGCCCCGGGGACCTCGAACGCTGGTGGCGCGACAAGCTGGACCACCCGGACGCCTTCGGACGCCTGATGGCCGCGATGGCAGAGGTGTCGCGCCGGGTGAGCGACTACCACGTGTTCTACGCTCAGAAGGGTGGGGTGGAGAACGCCCACGGCGACCTGAAGCCCGGCAACATCCTGATGTCCATGAAGGGTCGGTGGCTGATCTCCGACTTCGGGGCCGCCCAGGTCCTACCGCCCCAGGACAGCCCCTGGGCCACCAGCGATGTCGTCCTCGGCACCGAAAACTTCCTCGCCCCCGAGCTGCTTTTCCACGCCTCCAAGCGGCATCCGGCGGCGCTGGACACCTGGGCGCTCGGCGCCATCCTGTTCGCGCTGCTCCGACTGCAGCGGATGGTGATCGACGGCGAGCCCGTGCCCCGCAATGGCACCGCCTCCCCGCGCTTCCGCATGACCCGGGTGAACCAGGTGCTCGACATCTACCGCCAGGATCCAACCCGGTTCATCGAGAGGGACATCGACCCCACGGCCTTCCCCGACCCACTCTTGCTCCCCTCGGCGGACCGGCGCGCCATCCAGGAGTGCGTTCGGGGGGTGCTCGGGGAGGACCATGAGGAGGACGAGCAGAAGCTGGCCGAATCACTCCTCGAGGTCCTGGACAGCGCAATGTCCATCGAACCGGCCCATCGATTCACCGCGGCCCGGGACCTTGCCGCGGGGTTCGAGAGCCTGACGCGCGAGTTCATCGCGGCGTCTGCCCTGGCCGGCGAGCACTCCGAGGCGGCCGCCGTACCCGACGTGGTGCGGGAGTTGGACGCTGCGGTGTCCCGTGCCGATACCCTGGAGGCGGAGCTGGTCGAGCTTCGGAACCAACTCCGGGACGTGGAGGAGCTAGCCGCCGATGAGGAGGACACCGAACCCAACCTCCCTCGGGTCGTTGGAGAAACCCCATCTGTGCGGCTCTCCCCAGTGGTGCCCACCCTGTTGGTCCTGATCCTGCTCCTGCAAGTGGTCACCCTGATTGCGCTCGGCATGCTCGCCGGCGCGGTGTTCTCCGGACTGTAGGGACGTTGCACCACCCATCGCTCTCCGCGCCGAAAATTTTTCGGTATACTAGCGAACGGAGGAATCGCATGTTCCGTTCCGCCGCGTCGTCCCCGTCGATCTTCGCAGTGCTGGTGCTCGTCGCCTGCGGCGACTCGGTGGTGCAGGAGGGTACCGAGCCCTTCTCCTGCCGTGACGGCGCGGACAATGACGACGACGGCTACTACGACTGCGACGACAACGGCTGCTGGGCAAGTCCCGACTGCGCGGGCGACACCGCAGAACCGGACACGGACACGGATGCAGATTCGGACTCGGATGCCGACACCGACACCGACACCGACACCGACACCGACACCGACACCGACACCGATACCGACACCGCCACAACCGATGCCGAGGACCTCACCACCGTATCCCTCGAGTACACAGTGACGTTCGACATCGACGATGTTTGGGAAGACATCATGTGCGTCAACTGGGACGTGTGCGATTGCACCAGTTCCTACGAGGGAGATGGCGACCAGGTGGAGGTGGTCTCAGACCGGTTGACCCTGTACGGCGCCTGGAAGCTGGCGAGTTCGGACTGCAGCGACTCCTTCAAGCAGGCGATCTGGGTGGATGAGAGTGAGGTCGCCCACCATTCCTTCATCTTCGACGCGGGGATGACGGAGTTGGACGACTGGATCGTGCACGCGAACCTTGCAGACTACGAACCCGAGCCGTCCGCCCTGGACCACCAGCAGTTCTACATCATCCAGATGGACGCCCCCTGGAACGACTCAACGCTGGAGGTCCACCACAACGAGATGGAGACCCAGTACCTCGACGACATCATCCCGTACTTCATTACCAGCGACGTGACCTTCATCTTCAACGGGACGAGGTAGCTGCTCGATCAAGATGGTGGATCTCGTCATTCCCGGCTGACGGGGGTCAGGTGGGCTTGTCCCAGTACTGCTCGGTCTGTCCGTGGGCCCGGGCGGCCCACCGCGCGAGCACGAACAGGAAGTCCGAGAGTCGGTTGAGGTAGCGGAAGCACCCCTCGCCCACCTCCTCCTCCGATCGCATCAGGGTGAGAGCGCGGCGCTCCGCGCGGCGGCACACCGTCCGCGCATGGTGCAGGGACGCGCCCACCGTCCCGCCGCCGGGGAGGATGAACTCCTTCAGGGGCCCCAGTTCCTCATTCAAGGCGTCGCACCACTGTTCCAGGCGGTCCACCTCGGTGTCGCCCACCCGGTACATCCCATCCCACCGGTCTGCGGCAAGGGTCGCGAGATCGCTCCCCACGTTGAACAGGTCGTTCTGCAGGGTCTGCAGGAACCCGTCGATGGTGGACACGGCCTCCGCAGCGGCGCCGGATCCGTCGTTGAAGGCGCGCGCCATCCCGAGAACGGCGTTCAGCTCGTCCACGGTCCCGTAGGCCTCGATGCGGGGGTGGTTCTTCTCCACCACCCGTCCCCCGACAAGGCGCGTCTGCCCTGCGTCTCCGGTGCGCGTATAAACGCGACTGATGCGCATGTGTGCCTCCTTCGCTTGGTCGGGTGGGGTGACCTGCATTACCCTGTTCGGGTGTGCGAGTCGGAGGGAACGGTGTCACGGCATATTCATATCGACAACCTTCGTCAGACGGATCCCAAGACGCTCGAGGTCCTGATCCAGGACGCAATCCGGAAGCCCATCCTCCAGATCTCACCACAGACCCTCACCGACCTGGTGGCGCTCTCCGAGTTGGAGTCACTTCCGAAACCGCTGCGCAGGGATCTGGACGTGTTCGCGGGTCGGGTGAGCCAGGAGATCGCCGACCTCCCGGACGGTCAGGTGATCCGGGAATTCCTGGAAGCGCTCGACGAAGTCGACGGAGCGAAGGTACCCGACACGATCCGTGAGTACATCCTCCGTGAGTCGACGCGCGATGGTCGCGCACCGGAAGGCCGGGAGCACGCCCAGCGGCTGTTGGTCAAGTGGGAAGCGCTCGATCCCGAGCTGGTGGAGCTGAGCGGCATTGCGCCCCGAATCCAGCAGGTGGAGGAGGAACCCCCCGAGGAGGAGCACAAGGCCACCAGCAAACCAAAGCGCAAAGTCAAGAAGCGCCAAGAGCCCGAGAATCCCGAGCTCGCCAAGTGGCTCTCCACGGCCCTGCTCGAGAAGCTCACCCAGTACCGCGACGCGGGGCTCGCCGAGGCGGTCCTGATCGCCGGTATCCGCAAGGACGCCGAGCACCTCTACCCGACGCTCATGCCGTGGGAGATCAACAAGATACTGCGAACCCTGCAGCAAGCCGGACAGGTGCGACGGACCGCGGGTCGCTGGGTGAGGGTAGGTCGGTTCTGGTAGGCCTGCAGAGGCCAGACGCCCCCACAATCGAACACGAGTGCATCCGTGACCACGGGCGATCCCTGAATTAGGCAGGAAATCCCGTACGACTGCGGAGCTCTCATGAACACCCTCGAGGTCACCAACCCAAGCACCGGCGAGAACATCGGCTCTGTCCCCATGGTGGATATCGACGACGCCCGCGAGGTGCTCGAACGGGCGCGCCGCGCCCAGAAGCGGTGGGAAGCCACCCCAATCGAGGAACGCGCCCAGGTCATCAAGCGCTTCCGCGACCTGCTGCTCGACCGCTCTGACGAGGTGTGCACGCTCATCACCCGCGAGAACGGCAAGGTCCTGCAGGAATCCCTGGAGATGGAGGTGTTCCCGATCGCACTCCTCTGCGACTACTTCGCCAAGCGTGGGCCCTCCATCCTGAGCCGGCGCGAGATCCCGATGTACCTGCTCAAGTATCGGCGCAGCTACCTCCACTACCGGCCCCGCGGTGTGGTGTTCGTGATCTCGCCGTGGAACTTCCCGTTCACCATCCCCTTCGGCACCGTGATCATGGCGCTGATGGCCGGCAACGCGGTGCTGCTGAAGCCGGCGAGCCTCACTCCGCTCATCGCGCTCAAGGGCCGGGAGCTGCTCTTGGAGGCGGGCCTCGATCGCGACCTGTTCCAGGTGGTGCCCTGCCCGGGGCGGCTTGCGAGCGAGATGATCGACCTTGGCGTGGACTACGTGAACTTCACCGGGTCCACTCCGGTCGGGAAGCGGGTAGCGGCCCGATGTGGCCAGGCGCTGGTGCCGTGCTCGATGGAGCTCGGCGGCAAGGACCCCGCCATCGTCCTGCCCGACGCCAACCTGGACCTGGTCGTGGGCAGCCTGGTGTGGGGTGCCTTCGCCAACGCCGGCCAGATCTGCGCATCGGTGGAACGCGCCTATGTGCACGAGTCGGTGTACGACGAGGTGGTGGAGCGGGTGGCGGAGAGGACCCGAAAGCTGCGCGTGGGTGATCCGCTTGCCGGCGATGTCGACATGGGCCCGATGACCGATCCCGGACAGCTCGCCATCGTCGAAGCCCAGGTCAACCAGGCCGTAGCCGCAGGCGCCAAGATCCTCTCCGGTGGCAAGCGCGTCGATGGCCCTGGTCAGTTCTACGAGCCCACCGTGCTGGTCGATGTGGACGAGTCCATGGATGCCCTCGAGGAGGAGACCTTTGGCCCGACCCTGCCCATCCTCCCCTTCAAGAGCACCGACGAGGCCATCCGCCGCGCCAACGATTCGGTCTTCGGCCTGGACGCGTACGTGTTCACCAGGGACCGCAGAGAGGGCCGCCGCATCGCCGAGCAGCTCGAGGCTGGCACGGTGATGATCAACGAGGTGCTGATCACCCATGCCTGCCCGGAGACACCGTGGGGCGGAGTGAAAGAGAGCGGCATCGGCCGCGTGCACTCCGACGATGGCATGCGCGAGCTGTGTGAGCCCTACCACGTCAACGAGGAGCGGGTCCGTCTGCCTTTCGCATGGAGCCCCTTCTGGCAGCCCTACTCCACCGATCGCTACCACCGAATCCTGGGTGCAGCGCGGGCCGTGCTCCGGCGCGGTGGCGGCAACCGCATGAGCGGCGTGCGGGGTCTGTTCCGCGGAGAGGGGTAGGCAGCGCCCACGGCACCCGAGGCACACGTGGCGGACGAAACAGGGCTCTTCGAGATCCTCGAGATCCGGTCGACCCGGATGTTCGGCACGGTGTGCCTGGCGCGGCGACGAGGGGACCCCCTCAGCAGGCCGGTCGCGGTCAAGGTGCTCTCGGGCACCCTGGCCGAGAACCCGCGCATCCTGAGCCGCGCCCGGGACGAGGCTCGCCTCCTGTCCCGGCTCCAGCACCCGAACATCGTGGGGGTGGAGGCACTGTTGTCCATCGATGGGCGCCCGGTCGTGGTGATGGAGGCGATCGAGGGCCTTTCGCTGCGGGAGCTGGTGCAGCGACGCAAGGCGGGGCTGTCCGCCGAGGTGGCCCTGGAGGCGGCACGGAGGACCGCCCGCGCCCTGGAGGACGCCTACTGCGGCACCGGTAGTGAGGACCGGCCCCTGCGGTTGGTGCACCGGGACATCAAGCCCGGGAACATCCTCCTCACCGTGCACGGCGAGGTGAAGGTAGTGGACTTCGAGTTGGCCCGGGGGGAGATCGCCGACCGGGAGACCACCACCGTCTCCACCGTGGTGGGCACCGCCGGGTACATCGCTCCCGAGCGGTTCGGGGACAGTCCGGAGGGACCCGAGGTCGACGTGTACTCCCTCGGGGTGACCCTGATCGAGGTGCTCACCGGGCACGAGCCCGTGCTGCCACTCGAAGGAGAGATGCACCAGGAGATGCTCGCCACCGCGGTCGCCGACCTGGCGCCCGCCGGGTTGGAGGAAGCGCACCTGGACCAGGTGAAGGCCCTGGTCGCACGCATGTGTGCCTACGACCCCCTGGACCGCCCCACCCCGACGGAGGTGCGGGAAGCGATCCGCGCCATCCAGCGAGAAGCGGACCTCCCATCCGATCTGCACCGATTCGCGGTGCGGGTAGTGGCACCGCTGTGGCAGACCCGACCCGTGGGACCGCCCAGGGAGCACTTTGCATGGGAGGACGTCTCCTTCCTGGAGACGGTCCCGGCCGACGACGCCGTCTCCCCGGAGTCGGAGGTCACGGAGGAGTCACCAGAGAACACCGCCGATCGGCAGGTGTACGAGTTCCTCGGCCGAGAGGCGTGGGAGGAGCGCAAGCGAGAGCTGAAGTGGCTGTTGACCCTGGAACCCGAATGGACGCCGGAGCCGTTCCTCGAGCTACTGCATCGCCATGCCCGGAGGTCCTGGTGGCGCTTCTGGGCGCGGGGCCCGAGCGATGCGCAGGTGGCGGTGGCGCTGGAGTTGCTCAAGCTCAGGCCCACCGCGGACGTGATGGAGTGGGCGCGGTTCTACGCCGAACATCGCGATGAGCGGATCGCACAGGCTGCCAAGGTGCTCCTGGCGCAGGCTGACGAAGCGCGCTGACCCCAGGGCAGGCGCGCGGTCACTTCGCTGCAGGTATCGCCCGGGTCACGCCGTGCTCGAAACCCCCATACATCGGGTTCGGGAGCACGAAGCTGCGCACGCCGAGGTTGTCGTCGAAACCGCCATCCTCGCCGTCTTCCGGTAGGTCGTGCAGAGAATCTCCCAGGTACGCGAGCACCGTCATTGGCTCCCCCTCCCAACCACAAGGCCCGTGACCCTCTCGCAACTCCGTCCGTCGCACGCGTTTGGTGCGTTCCGGGTCTTCGGTGAGCAGGCAGATCCGGTCCATGTCCCCCCGCAGCCCCCGGGCACGCAGGTTGTCGATGGTCGCCTCCCGCGTCGCGTCCCTGCGGTTGGTGACGTAGGCCACCCGTCCCCCGGCTTCCCGAACCTTGTGCACGAACGCCTCCACGCCGGGAACGGTCTCCGCCACCCGCCGCTCGCCGCATGCATCCCAGGACGCCCAGTCGAAGGGCCGATCGTAGGCGGCCAACTCCAGCCAGTAGGGCGAGGTGTCGAGTGTGGTCTCGTCGACGTCCAACACCACCGCCCAGGCCTGCCGACGCCGAAGGTCCTTCGCCTGCGTCTGCACCGAGGCTGTAGCCGCGTGGAAGGTCTGGCGGGTGAGGGCCTGGTACTCCGCGCTGTCCCGGACCCACTTGATCTCCAGG
>JAFDJI010000744.1 GCA_019307545.1 Deltaproteobacteria bacterium
CTCGAGGCGGCCGTGGGCCAGTGGTGGGCGGGCGACGTACCGACACAACCGTTGCAGGCCCTCTCGATCCCGGCCGGCGATGCGGACGTTGGCGTGGAGGTTGAACCACCCCGACTGGGCGCACCGCTTGGGCCGCCGGTAGGGGGAGCCCGGTAGTCCGCGCAGGCAGCGCGCGCGTCGGCCGGCCAGGCGGCCCATGGCGACCCGGCCCGCTGCGGAAGCTGCCTGCATGAGGACCTGCCCGTCCCCGTTGTCCTGGTCGAGGTTGGCATCCTCCAGCAAACCCCTCCGCTCGAGCAGGCGCAGGACCCGGTAGCGGACCACCTCGACCAGTTCCTCTACTTCCTCGGTCGTCAGCCCGCGGACCGGGTGGAACACGGGTCCGTCGGCGCGCTGGTCCCAGGCGTACACTCCGTCGAGTACGAGCGCATGGAAGTGCACATTGAGGTTCAAGGCGGAGCCGAAGGACTGGACGACGGTCACGGCGCCGCATCGGCTGGTGGCCACCCCCACTGCCCGCGCGCGCTTGCGGTACCACCCGAACACAGCCCGCAGGAACACCGCCAATACCTCGCGGCACAGCCGCGGACGGCGTGCCAGCCCTCTCTGCTCTCCATTCTTCCTCCAGCGGCCCAGCATCGAGGTGCAACTGCGAACGCAAACCGCACACCGAAGCACGCCTGCCGCGTTAGCATTCCTACCCAGAAAACATCGAATCCGACTTTGCAGGCAACTTGAACGAAATCGAATACTTGGACTCCGCCGAGCGGTCCATCGGCGTGATCTATCTGTGTCGCGAAGCCCACCCCGATGAACGTGGCGGCCACGTCTACGATGTCTGGATCGACGGCCAACTGCTGATGAGCGACATCAGCCCAGTGTCCGAGCGTCGGCTGGCGACGAGCGCGATTGCCGCCCACAAGGGTATGGGAAAAATCCGCATCCTGGTTGGTGGGCTCGGGCTGGGGCACACCGCCGACGCCGCTCTGGAGAGCCCGCGAACATCTGAGGTGCGAGTCGTGGACGCCATGGACTTCGTCATCGACTGGGTCAGGCGGGGCATGATCCCGCTCTCCGAGTCCCTCAACCAGGATGAGCGCCTGCATCTGGTGCAGGGGGATGTGTACGGCGATGTGTTGGGGCCGGCTTCCGAGGCCTGGGACGTGATCTTGATCGATGTCGACCACGCCCCTGATTCCCCGCTAGACCCCGCCACGCTGGTGTTCTACACGGTGGAGGGCCAGGCACGCGTCCGGGAGCACCTGGCTCCGGGCGGCATCGTGGCGGTGTGGTCTGCATACGACAACGACGCGTACGCTGCGGTAATGGCGGAGGTCTATCCGGATTCGTGGCGCGAATCAGTGAAATGGTCGATCTCCAACGCATCGGGTCCCGACCAGGAGCTGCACCACACACTCTTCTTCGGCCGCACCGAAGCCTAGGCGAGGGGGCCTCTCGGGTCTCCATCCCTGCTCTCGCGCCTCACGATGGCTTGATGTGGGTGCCTATGGTCCGTGGCGGCCCGCCGCCACATCCCCATCAGATCACAAGTGACACCCCCCCGTGGCTCGGTTCCGATTGGACCTGTTCGCGGGCTTGGAGCAGGTCGGCTACGGGCTCCCCATGTCCGACGTGAAGTACGACAAGCAGTACCGTGACGCACCGGCGGCCTGCGGGGCTCCCTTCGCAGAGTTCGAAGCGTTCTGCCGGTCCGCGAGGCCGTCGATGGGCGCTGCCGAAGGCCACCCGCAACCGTCTGTTCGCGAGGCGCCCGACCTGAGCTCGCGTTCGGCATCGCCCAAGTCACGCAGGTGATGAGCGACAACATGGACAGCCCCAGGCATAGGTCCTCCGATCAAGAAACCGCACTACAACCGTCGAAATGCGGGTGTGTGGCGGCGGGCCATCAAGTCACTGATGACACCCAATCTGCTTGTGCTCCCAGTCGCGGCCGCTGGTGCCGAAGAGCCAGGTTGATCCGGTCCTGGGGGTGGATATCGACGCTGGCCTGATACGATGCCTCGCCACAGGAGCACCTGATGGCTGAGTTCGGGTTCACCAGTACGGCAGAGGAAGTGAGCGAGGGGATCGATCTGAGCGGCAAGGTCTACGTCCTGACCGGCTGCAACTCGGGCATCGGCGAGGAGACCCTCAGGGTGCTCGGGCTTCGGGGCGCAGAGGTCATCGGGCTGGCCCGCACCACCGACAAGGCCCAGGCCGCGCTCGACGCCCACAAGGTGACGGGGACCGCAGTGGCCTGTGAGCTCTCGGACCCGGCTTCGGTCCGGGCCGCCGTAGAGACCGTCCGGGGGCTGGGCAAGAGGCTGGCCGGCATCATCGCCAACGCCGGGATCATGGCGCTGCCCGAGCCCCAGACCACGCTCGGCCTCGATCTCCAGTTCCTCACCAACCACATCGGCCACTTCATCCTCGTCAACGGGCTGCTCGACCTGCTCGCCGACGACGGCCGCGTGGTGATGGTCTCGAGCGGCGCGCACTTCATGGCGCCCGAGGTCGGCATCGACTTCGACAACCTCAGCGGCGAGCGCGACTTCCACCCGTGGCGGACCTACGGGCAGTCCAAGCTCGCCAACGTGTTGATGGCCAGGTCGCTGGCCAGGAAGTTCGACGGCAAGAAGACCGCCAACGCCCTTCACCCGGGGGTCATCGAGACGAACCTCGGCCGGCACCTCGACGACTATGAGG
>JAFDJI010000745.1 GCA_019307545.1 Deltaproteobacteria bacterium
CGGCGGGCACGATGACTCCGGCCAACCCGACAGCAGGGGTCAGGCCGATGGTGAAGACGTGGCTGATCGTACCCGCGGCTTTGGGATTGCCAGCAAGGAACACAGGGTTGAGCGCCTCGTCGAACCCGTTGGTCTCGCACCACGCGTCAGCGCAAGTGAGATCCTCGGGGGCCGGATTGAGGATCAGGTCGGGCATGAAGAAGCCCATGCCAAGTGAGACGACAACTTCCCCGCCGAGGAACCAGCCGCTCGTATTGCGTAGGGCATACGGCTCGAACGGTGCCTCATCGGAGGAGCGCGCCGCCACGGGCTCGATGGGGGCTTCTACGGAAGGGTCTGGGGCATCGGACTCGGAAAGAGGTGCATCTGCAAGTGCAACCCGCGGGCACCAGATGGCGAGTGAGAGCGTCAGGGCGGCGGTAACGAGACGGTCCATGGGGTCCTCCAACGGACGCTCTGGATGCAAGCGCCGTACCACCGCTTATGAACGGACGAACCCTCGCTCTCGACACCAGGCCGGACACGTGTCCGGTTCGCGAGCGGACAGCTGTACGGTCCAGCGCTTCAGGGCAACCACAGCCGCGCGACAGCACCACCACCCGGACGGTTGCCAAGGGAGAACCAGCCCTGGTGGGCGCCGAGGATGTCGCGGCACAGGGCGAGGCCCAGGCCGGTCCCCTCGGGCGTCCGCCCCTGGTACGACGAGCACGGCATCGTGCCCGACCTCGTCACGAACTCCCACGCCCACATCATGGAGTTCGGGGTCTACCCACTGGCGAGCGGTGACCTCGTCCCAGCGGCGACTTCGGGCTCCCAGGGTTGGCTGTTGTGCCGCGACGAGTGCGGAGAAGATGCCCGAGGCCCCGAAGGCAGCGTCTGCGGAGACGGCCAGCTCTGGGGCGCCAGCGAGTACGGCTACGCGGTCGTCGACATCTGGCCCGACCTGCTCCAGGTGACCTACAAGGACGTGGAGGGGAACGATCTCTTCTGCTGGCAGCGGACGCACGAGGACCCGGAAGGGGAGGTCTGCGAGTAGGCGAGGCTTTCCTACCGGAGTAAGCATCTGCGTCTCTCGATCCGGGCATACTCGAACAACCCGCGAGGTGAAAAGCTGCACGGAGTCATCGCAATCGCGGCGAGCCTCCTGGTTGCGACACCTGCCCTGGCCGGTCCGACCCCGGAGTCCGTCGGCCTCGCCGTCAACCGCACCAACGGGGGGCTCTTCCCCGCTCCCGGGCAGCTCCACCCCGGCGTCCAGGGTGAGTTCGAGCTCTGCCTGAACGACCCGGACAAGGCCGGCGCCACCCTGCTGAGCACGACGCTCGGCTACGACTGGATCCCCCGGGTCGCCCACGGCCTGAACCTAGTTCCCTCGCTGGTGTGGCGGCGCACCGCATCCTTCGGGCTGAACGGTGAGGTCGGCTTCGGCTTGGGCCTGCGCCACACCTTCTTCCCCGGGTCGGTCTACCGGGTGGATGACGCCGGCGACTGGTCCCAGGTCGCCAACACCGGCCAGCTCCATGCCGTGCTCACGCTGCGCGTCGGCCTCGGCTACGACCTCGACCTGGCGGGCAGGGCCGTGACGCCGTTCGTGCGAGTGGAGCCCCATCTCGAGGCGCCCTGTCAGCTCGGCATGCCGTTCAACCTCCTCACCCACCTCCAACTCGGGGTCCGCGTTGGCCTGGGCACAAGGGCCGGAGGTGTCCGATGAGCCGCGCCCTGCTCCCCCTGGTCTTGCTGACCGTCGCCTGCGTACAGCCTTCCCCCCTCGACCTGGACTGCGATCTCTCCGACCGAGCCGACCCCTACCACCCCCGCGCCGCGGAGCTCCAGGCGTTCCTCGACGACCAGGCCCGTGCGCTCGACATGGTGGGCCTCTCCCTGGCCGTCCGCGACGCCGACGGCCTGTGGATCGGCGCGACCGGCTACGCCGACCTCGACACGATGACGCCGCTGAAGGGCTGCAACATCCAGCCCGTCGCCAGCTTCACCAAGCTCATGACCGCCACCACCGTGCACCAGGCCTACGAGCGGGGGGAGCTGCGCTACGACGACCGGGCCGGAGACCACCTGTCCCAGGACCTCATCGGTGGGATGGAGAACGCCAGCGAGGCCCGGATCGAGCAGCTCCTCAACCACACCAGCGGGGTGGCCGAGGTCCTCGACCTCGACAACTTCGTCGACCAGCCGACCTACGAAGAGAGCTTCGAGGACGTGGGCCGCGTGGCCGGCGAGACGCCCGGGGAGTTCACCTACGCCTCCGCCAACTACGACATGGCAGCGCTGATCGTCGAGGAGGTCACCGGCCGGGGGCACAGCGCGGTGCTAGCCGAGGACGTCCTCGATCCGCTCGGCCTGGAGCACACCTACTACGGCCTCGCCCGCCCGGTCCCCGTTGGCCGGATGACGCGGGGCTACACTCGCCTGCGCGGTGACACCTACGTGGAGTTCGACCTCGACTACCTGTGGGAGGCTCCCGTCCGCGACGAGCCATCGGGGGGCGCGGTCTCCAGCGTGCTCGACATGGTGACCCTGGTGGACGCGCTCTTGCGCGACGAGACGGTGCTCGAGCAGGACACCTTGGAGCAGGTGCTCACCTTCGTCGAGCCCTCCCAGAGCTTCGTCGACCGTCACTTCATCGGCTATGGGCTCGGCGTCATCGCGTTCGATGCAGGCACCGAGGCGATCGGCGCCAGTGGCAACCTGATGTCCTACGGCAGCGACTGCTACTACCTGCCCGAGCACGACATCACCTACGCCCTGCTCTACAACACCGTCCCCACCGAGACGCCCGAACTGAACCTCGCGCTGGTGGACCTGCTCGTCGATGGGGAGTGAAGCGCAACTCCGAGGCACGGAAACGAAACCCCTGCCATGCCGCATTCCACCACGCCTTGGACAGGAACAGCGCGTCAGAGACGACGCGCCACGAAAAAGCTGTAGGCGTAGTGGTGCCCGTGCTCTCGGTGCATCTGCGGCTCCTTGGCCACCTCGTCGAGCGCGGCGAGCGCCTCGGGGTCGCCTGCGTACCGACCCCGGAGTGCATCGATGCGTCGCTCCATCGGCCTGTAGAAGTCGTCCCACCACGCCTCATCCGGTAGCTCGAAGTGGTCGACAACCGACCACGGACCCTGCTCCAGCAGGGAGAGCACGTCCGCTGATGTGCCCATCGTGGGGTAGTC
>JAFDJI010000746.1 GCA_019307545.1 Deltaproteobacteria bacterium
CGGAGTTCATGGGTCTGTGGCCCGACGCCCCTCTGGCAAGCGAAGTCCAGAACCGATTGGACCGCCTGGGTAGCCGAGCAGCACCAGAGGAGGCGCCATCAGGAGAGGCCCCAGAAGAAGCGCCGGCAGAAGGCGTCGAGGCCCCCGAGGCGCCGGCAGAAGGCGTCGAGGCCCCCGAAGCGCCGGCAGAGGACGTCGAGGCCCCCGAGGCGCCGGGTCCCGAGTGATGGTTCTCCTCTTGGCCCTCGGCCTCTCATTGGGCGTCCCGCGCCTCGCCATCGCTGCCCCCGGCGTCCCCGACCAGGAGTCCGACCTGGAGGCACGGTTCGCAAGGGGACTGGAGCTACCGCCAGCGCTCTACGAGGGGACATTCAGAGCACCTCCCGTCCCACACTGGAAGGTCCGCCTCCCCGGCGGGCGCGTCTCGGCCGGCACCCACACGGAACGCTCCCGACCGGCCCTGGTCGGGACACATCTCCTGGTTGGCTCCGCCGCCGGACGGGCGCTGTATATGCTGTCCCGTCGAGACGGGAGCCTGGTCCGAGCCTTTCCCGCCGCCGGCAGCGTGGAGTCGGAACCTGCGGTGGACGGCGACCGCGTGTACTTCACCGACACCGCGGGCAACACGTGGGCCTACCGCCTGGACGGCGAGCTGGTGTGGAAGCACAGCGGCAGCGCACCGATCCTGGTCCGTCCGACGGTGGACGAGGGCCGGGTGTATGTGACCAACGTGGACGACCTGGCGGTTGCCCTCGATGCCGAGGACGGTTCCCTGCTGTGGCGCTACCGCCGTCCCCCCGACCTCACCCGCTCCGCAGAGCTGGCGCTCTATGCCGCCCCTCCCGCCATGGTCATCGGCGACGAGGTGCTGTTCGGCTTCTCCGACGGCTTCGTCGTCGCCCTGGACGCGGACGAGGGCGACGTGTCCTGGGAGCGAAGGGTAGGGGAGGGGCGCTACCCCGATCTCGTCGCCGCGCCCGTCCCCTACCAGTCGGACATCTTCGCTGCCGGCTACTTCACGCCCTTGGTGGCCATCGACCAAGCCACTCGGAACATCCGATGGCGCCTGGAGTTGGGCGCCGCCAGCGCTCCGGCCATCGACACCTCCGCCGAAGACGCCGTCCTCTACCTCCCGGGCACCGACGGGGTGCTGCACGCCGTGGCGACGATCACCGGCGCGGAGCTGTGGACCTGGGACAGCGAGTCCGCGGGCGCCCTGACCACCCCCCTCATCACTCCGGCCGGGCTGGTGGTCGGATCCTCGGACGGTCAGATCTACCTCGTCGACCCCATCGACGGGCAAGAGGTGTGGCGGTACCACGAGCCGGTGCTCTTGGACGGGGTGACCAACGCCCCGGCGATCGACGGTCGCCAGATCCTGTTCGTCAGCAATGCGGGCTGGCTGCACAGCATGCTCGTTCCCCGTGAGCCCCGAGAGCAGCCAACACTGCCATACCCGTCGCGCCACCCCTGACCGGGGGCGGTCTGCGGGCGCCCTCACTGCTCGCAGGGGTCGGAGACCACTCCCGGCGTGCCCAGATCGCCATTGCCGAAGTCCGCGGTGGCCGCGCACCAGTTGGCCTCGTCGTCGTTGGCGTCCGGGTCCAGGACCGTGCCCCCCAACTCCAGCGCTGCTCCGGAGGGCACCACCCAACCGCTCCAGTCCACCTCGTCGAGCACGGCTTCCGCGGTCAGGGTCACCGAATCCACGCTCAGTAGGGTCGCCGGCAGGCTCCCATCGCAAGCGAGGCCCCCGTTCTCCAACGACTCGGTGTTGGTACACAACAGCGCCACGTCATCCGGAGCCAGCACCGTCGTCTCCAGAATCGTCGCGCCTGTCAGCGTCTCGACAGTCATGCCCTGCAGGTCGAGGGTGCGGACCGAGGCGTTCAGCAACTCCACGTACTGGCCGTCCGTGAGCGCAACCGCGACCGGCTCCACCATCACCTCGGTGAAGACCAGGTCGCCGCGCGAAAGGAAGGTCTCGTCGATCATCCCGTCGCAGTCCTCGTCGGTGCCGTCCTCGGTCTCGGTCACGCCGGGGTGCACGAGCAAGTCCAGATCGTCGCAGTCAACGCCGCCGTGCCCCTCGTCGTCGTACCCGTCTCCATCCTGGTCGTAGTCCGACTCACCGTCGCAGTTCTGGTCGACGCCGTCGTACCAGGTCTCCGCGGCAGCTGGGTTTATTCCGGCGTTGTTGTCCCTGCAGTCCTCACCGCCGTACAGCCAGTGTTCGTACCCATCGCGATCCCGGTCGTAGTCCGATTTCCCGTCACAGTCCTGGTCGATCCCGTCGTACCAGGTCTCGGACGCGTCCGGGTTCACGCCTGCGTCCTGATCGTTGCAGTCCCCCTTGCGTGAGACGTATCCGGACGGCGCCACGCAAGACACGACGACCCGCGCAGGGTCGCCGTAGTGGTCCCCATCTCCATCGCGGTACCAGGTGCCCAGGTCCACCGCGCCCACGTCGACGAAGCCGTCGCAGTCGTTGTCCAACTCGTCGCAGACCTCGGGGGCGGCTGGACTCACATCCGCTCGCTGGTCGTCGCAGTCGCTTCCACCCGCCTGGTTGGCCAGAAACCCGTCGTCATCCGCATCCAGGTCGAAGGTCGCCGTTACCCGCACAGACGCCCTGTCGTAGGGCCCAACCAGCTGTATGTACGCGCTCAGCGGATCGTACCCGGCCTCCCGTACGCC
>JAFDJI010000144.1 GCA_019307545.1 Deltaproteobacteria bacterium
GGTCCACACCCACTCGCGCGACGACAGGTCCGGACACCCCACGAGGCGGAGCAGATCGGCGCCGGGATCCACACACGCCGGCGTCTCGAAGGTGAGCAGGTCATCCTGCCAGGCGGGCCGCGCCCGAGGGCGGTCGTAGCAGGGGGCGGCATCGGTGAGCAGCGCCACCGGAATCGCGCACACCTCCTTCCCATGCCAGCTGCAGCGCCAGATGCCGTCGTCGGTGACCTCGCCCACCTGGACCGCGTGGAGGTCCCACTTCTCGAAGACCCTTCGGACGATGTCGTCCTTTCCCTGCTCGATCACCAGGAGCATGCGCTCCTGGCTCTCCGACAACAGCAGCTCGTAGGGGGTCATGCCCTGCTCGCGCAGTGGGACCGCATCCAGGTCCAACATGATGCCTGCCCCACCGCGCCCCGCCATCTCGACCGAAGAGCTGGTGAGCCCGGCGGCGCCCATGTCCTGGATGCCGACGATGGCGTCCTCCTGCATCAGCTCCAAGCAGGCTTCCAAGAGCAGCTTCTCCTGGAAGGGGTCGCCCACCTGCACCGTCGGGCGCTTCGTTTCGGACTCCTCGCCAAACTCCTCCGACGCCATGGTGGCACCGTGGATGCCGTCCCGTCCGGTCCGCGCGCCCACGTAGTACACCGGGTTGCCGGGCCCGGCGGCGGTGCCGAGGAAGATGCGGTCGGACGGTGCGAGCCCGAGGGTAAAAAAGTTGATCAGGCAGTTGCCGTCGAAGCTGGGGTGGAACCAGGTCTCCCCGCCTACGGTGGGCACGCCGAAGCAGTTGCCGTACCCGCCGACCCCCGCGACCACCCCGTGCAGCAGGTGACGGGTGCGCTCGTGTTCCCAGGAGCCGAAGCGTAGGGCGTCGAGCGCCGCGATGGGCCGGGCGCCCATGGTGAACACGTCGCGCAGGATGCCCCCGACCCCGGTCGCCGCGCCCTGGTAGGGCTCGATGTAGCTGGGGTGGTTGTGGCTCTCGGTCTTGAAGACCACCGCCAACCCGTCGCCGATGTCCACAGCGCCCGCGTTCTCTCCCGGGCCGACGAGCACCCTGGGCCCCTCGGTGGGCAGGCGTTTCAGGTGCAGCCTGGAGGACTTGTAGGAGCAGTGCTCGGACCACATCACCGAGAGCACGCCCAACTCGGACCAGGTGGGCGTTCGCCCCAGCGCCTCCACTGCCCGTTGGTACTCCTCCGGGGACAGCCCGTGGTCGGCCACCATCTGGGGGGTGATCTCGATCATCCCAAGTACTCCACGAGGCTGGTGAGGAAGCCGAGGCCATCGGTGCTTCCGAGCTCCGAGGCCACCGCCCGTTCGGGGTGGGGCATCAACCCGACCACGTTCCCAGCCTCGTTGCACAGGCCGGCGACGTTGTGCCGAGAACCATTGTGGGCGGCCTCCGGGACAGGCTCCCCCCGTTCGTCCACGTACTGGAACACCACCTGCCCCCGGTCGATGCAGCGCTCCAGGGTGGCGTCGTCGGCGAACCAGTTGCCGTCCCCGTGAGCGATGGGAACCCGCAACACCCCGGACAGGTGCGCGGTGAACGGGGTGCTGCGCCCGTTGGCGGTGATGAGCGTGTCCTCGCACAGGAACTTCAGCCGCTGGTTGAGGAGCAGCGCCCCCGGAAGGAGCCCCGCCTCGCACAGGATCTGGAACCCGTTGCACACCCCGAGCACCGGCCCACCGCGGTGGGCGAAGGCCACGACCTCCTGCATGATCGGGCTGAAGCGGGCGATGGCCCCGCAGCGCAGGTAGTCCCCATAGGAGAACCCACCGGGAAGCACCACCGCATCCACCTGCTTCAGGTCGTGGTCCTTGTGCCAGAGGAGGGTCGAGCGAAGGCCGGGGACCACGTCCACCGCGTACCGGAAATCGGCATCACAGTTGGACCCCGGGAAGGTGACCACGCCGACGGTGCGCATCAGTGGCCCTCGATCTCGACCCGGAAGTCCTCGATCACCATGTTGGCGAGGAGCTGGTCACTCATGCGCTCCAAGCGCGCTTCCGCGTCCTCGACGCCATCCGCCAGCTCCACCTCGAACACCTTGCCGACCCGGACCCCGAGGACCTCCTCGTAGCCGAGGCTCTGCAGCCCGTGCTCCACCGCCTTGCCCTGGGGGTCCAGCACTCCGGCCTTCAGGGTGACGAACACCCGGGCCCTCATGCGCCGAGCTCCGCTCCGAACACCCGCTGGTAGACCTCGTGGTAGGTGGCGGACAGATCGCCCAGGTCGCGACGGAACACGTCCTTGTCCAGCTTGCGGCCGGTACCCTTCTCCCAGAGCCGGCACCCATCGGGGGTGATCTCGTCGGCGAGCACCAGGGCCCCGCCGGGTCGCCGCCCGAACTCCAGCTTGTAGTCCACCAGGTCGATCCCGAGATCGTCCCAGAAGGCGCACAGGATCACGTTCACCTGCAGCGCCTGCTCCTTCATGAAGGCCATCTCCCAGTCGCGCGTCCAGCCGAGGATCACCGGGACGTCCCAGCCCATGAGGGGATCGTTCAGATCGTCCGATTTGTAGAAGAACTCGACCAGGGGCCGAGCGAGGCGCCCCCCCTCCTCCAAGCCGTACCGCTTGGCCAGGGAGCCGGCGACGAAGTTCCGGACCACCACTTCCACCGGAACGATCTCCACGTTGCGGCACAGAAGCTCGGTGTCGCTGATCTTCTCCACCATGTGGCTGTCGACGCCCGCCTCGCGCACCCGGTCGAAGAGGTAGGCGCTGAGTGCGCAGTTGATGCGCCCCTTGTCGGAGATCAGCGCGTGCTTCACCCCGTTGAAGGCCGTCGCGTCATCCTTGAACTCGAGGATCACCAGGTCCGGATCCGAGGTCGCGAAAACACGCTTGGACTTCCCCTCGTACAGGAGTGCACTTCGTTCCACGCCCATTGCAGCCCTCCTTGGCAGGAGTTGGGCCTATCGGTCGCCGTGGTGTCCGGCAAGCGACAAAACGGCATCCTTTCCGACGGTGGAATTCACAGCGCCTGGACCCGCCGTGGGGCACAATCCATCTCCTCGCGGAGTCCCCCATGGCACGTCTGCCGACCCTCGCGCTCCTGGGCTTGACCCTCCTCGCCTGCACAGAGCCGGAGGGGCCCGGGGTCTTCTACGACCCCTCCGGGGAGGGGATGTTCGACACCCCGTGGCCCTCCGACACCCGCCTCGATCCCGACGGCACCCCGGACGTCTCCGCGTTCCCCAACCCCAGCGACAGCGACCTCGTGGCGGCCTACCTGCTGGTGGCGGACGAAGCGCTGGGGTTCGGCAACAACACCCCGGTGTATTTCCGGCTCCAGGCCCCCCTGGACACCGAGGATCTCCCCTCCCCCGCCGCGTCGGTGGAGCGCGGCTCCTCCGTGGTGATCCTGGACGTCGATCCCCACTCTCCCTTCTTCGGGGAACGCTTCCCCGTGGTGATGGACTTCCAAGAGGGGCGGACGAAGCACCAACCCGCCAACCTGCTCGCAGTCCTGCCGGTTCCGGGCTTCCCCCTCCGGCCCGCCACCACCTACGCGGCGCTCCTCACAACCGACCTGGTTGCGCGCAACGAGACCTTCGCCGAGGTGTGGGACGACGATCACCCCGACCACGCGCTCGTTGCCGACCTGGAGGAGTTGCTCTTCCTCGAGGGCCTCTCCAAGAAGGACGTGGCAGTCGCTACGGTGTTCACCACGGGCGATCCCCTCGAGGAGATGGAGCGGGTGGTGCGGTTCCTGGAGGGAAACGTCGAACCGGCGGCCCTCGACCAGCAGGTACGGAAACTGGATGAGACGCTGCACTACAGCCTGTACGAGGGTCACTATCCAGGGCCGGTGTTCCAGCACGGCACCCGCCCCTATGCCACCTCAGGCGGCGGATTCGCGTTCCGCGAGGACGGGATGCCCCTGATCCACTCGTGGGACAGCATGCGGCTGGCGCTCTCCACCCCCAGGGACCTCACCGACCCGCCCGCCACCGGCTGGCCAGTGGTCATCTACCAACACGGAACCGGTGGAAACTACCGGAGCTTCGCAGGCGGCCCTACGATCATGGAGCCCGCCGCCCAGTTCGCCCACGCCGGCCTGCTGGGCATCGGCATCGACCAGCCCCTGCACGGTACCCGTGGGGGGGAGGGCGGTGATGTGGACTTCCTGTTCTTCAACATCTTCAACCCGGACGCCGGCCGGACCAACTTCCGCCAGGCCGCCCTCGACGCGGTGTACCTGGCCCAGTCCCTGCGCCAGGAGGCCACCTTCGAGACCGCGGACGGGATCGAGATCCCCATCGATCCGGATCGGATCCTCTTCATGGGCCACTCACAGGGTGCGATCTCCGGCGCCGTCGCGCTGCCCTGGCTCAGCGCCGATATCGACGCCGCCGTCATCTCCTCCGCCGGCGGAGGGCTGTCGATCACCATCGTGGAGCGGAAGGACCCCCTCGACTTCGCGGGCCTGATCGCCGAGGTGCTGGACTTCGACGGGGACGAGGTGGTCGACGAGTTCCACCCGGTGATCGCCCTGATCCAGTGGCTGGTCGAGGTCACCGACCCGATCAACTACGCCCCCTACTGGTACAGCGAGCAGGGCCGGTGGGAGGACCAGAACCCCATGTCGGTGGTGTGCTTCTCCGGACTGGAGGACATCATGACGCCCTACCGCACCGCGGAGGCGATGGCGGCCGCGGCCCGAATGCCGATGCTCGCCCCGGGGGTGACCTCCCCCGACGCGCTCGCGCTGCGAGGCCTGCCCCCGCAGGAGGGGCCCCTCGCCGCCAACGTGCCTGCCTTCGATGGGCAGGTCACGGCCGCGCTCACCCAGTGGGACGGCGCGAGCCACTGGGTGATCTTCGAGGACCGCAACGCAGCGCGGATCTACCGCGAGTTCCTCCGCACCGCCGCCGAGGGCGAGCCCACCATCACCCGGTATCCGTAGCCCGACTGAGCGCGACCGCGCACAGTCGGGCTCCCGTTCCCGTTCCCGTTCCCGTTCCCGTTCCCCCTCCCCTTCCCGGGACCCCACGCGCTGCTCGGGATCGCACCATCGCCCCCCCCACAAACGGGCGTTACGGGGGTCGTCAACCGGGGCCCGCTTCCGAGCCCCTAGGGGAGGACCACCGCCGTGATCCGCCATCTCACCTTGTTCGCCTGCCTCACCGTTCTCGGCAGCGCCTGTGGAAGCAAGTCCGCCCAAGACGTCGAAGCCCGCGTCGACGCCCTCGAAGCCCGGTACCACACCCAGGACCGGCTCATCAAGGAGCTGACGGAGGACGTGACGCGCCTGAAGACCAAGGAGCGGCGCCGCGCCGAGCGGGTGGGCGCCATCCGCAAACACCGCAAGGACCTCCGCGAAGGCAAACTCACCGGCAGCGCCCAGGACACCGACGACCTCCTGGACCTCTTCGACGTCGACGAGGAGGAGGCTCCGCAGGAGCCCGCACCAGGGTCAGAACCAGCTCAGTAGACCGGCAGGCGCGGGTCGATGTCCCGTGCCCAGCCCACGATCCCGCCCTCCAGGTTGTGGAGGCGCTTCGGGTCGAACCCGAGATCGACCAGGGCGCGAATCGCGGTGACGGACCGTTCCCCGACCTTGCAGCACACCACGATGTCGCGGTCCAGAGGCAAGTGGGCGACGCCCTCCAGGATCTCCTCGAGGGGCTGCACCCGGTCGGTGAAGTCGAACGACACGATCTCGGCCTCGATGCGCCTCCGGACATCGAGCACGTAGGGCTTCCACCCCTGGTCGAGGCGGTCCCTGAGGTCTCGGGTCGAGAGCCGGCCGAACCCGTCACCTTCCAGGACCGCCGCGGATCCCCCGTGGTCCACTCCAGGCATCCCACAGAAGGCCTGGTAGTCGATGAGCGTGGTGATGGGCTTCACTTGCGGGTCCTTGCGGAGCTTCAGCTCCCGGAACCGCATGTTCAAGGCGTCGTAGAGCAGCAGCCGTCCCGACAGGGTGGTCCCGCGTCCAAGCAGGATCTTCGCGGCCTCGGTCGCCTGGATGGTGCCGATGATGCCGGGAAGGAAGCCCAAGACGCCGCCCTCGGCGCAGGAGGGCACCAAACCCGGGGGCGGAGGCTCCGGGTAGAGGTCGCGGTAGTTCGGCCCGCCCTGGTGGTTGAACACCGACGCCTGACCCTCGAACTTGTAGATCGACCCATAGACGTTGGGCTTGCCGAGGATCACGCAGGCGTCGTTCACCAGGTAGCGGGTGGGGAAGTTGTCGGTCCCGTCCACGATGACGTCGTAGGGAGACAGGATTCGAAGGGCGTTGTCGCTCGTGAGCGGCTCGTCGTAGCAATCCACCTGCACGTTGGGGTTGAGGTCGACGATGCGCTCCCGGGCCGAATCCACCTTTCGCCTGCCGAGGGCCGAGGTCCCGTGGATGACCTGCCGCTGCAGGTTCGAGGCCTCGACCACGTCATGATCGACGAGGCCGATCCGCCCGACCCCCGCGGCTGCCAGGTACAGCAGCAACGGGGAGCCCAACCCGCCGGTGCCCACGCACAGGACCGAGCCCGCCTTCAGCTGGCGCTGCCCCTGCATACCCACCTCTTCCAGGATGAGGTGGCGCGAGTACCGGGCGATCTCCTCGTGGGTGAGGGCGGGCAGTGGGTCCTCCAGGAGGCCCTTCCTGTTTTCTCAGGCCGAGAACCGGTCATAGCGTAGAGGCCGCGGAAGCGGTAGTTGTACACACCCATCCGGGAGAGGAACGATGCGCGTGCTCCTCGGCGTAAGCGGCGGAATCGCCTGCTACAAGGTCGCTGGGCTGGTGAGCCAGCTGGTGAAGGCCAACCACGAAGTGCGGGTCGTGATGACCCCTGCGGCGACCCAATTCGTCGGTCCGGTGACCTTCGAGGCCATGAGCCAGCACCCGGTGATGCTCGACATCTTCGACACCGGCCTGGGGGGCCATCACTTGAGCCCGGTGGAGCACATCGACTGGGCGAAGTGGGCCCAGATCGCGGTGGCAGCCCCGCTGACGGCCTGCACCCTGGGCAAGATGGCCAACGGCATCGCCGACAACGCGCTCACCACGGTGTGGCTCGCCCTGCCCCCCGCGGTACCCCAGATCCTGTGCCCGGCCATGAACACCCAGATGTGGGAGAACGCCGCCGTGCAGCGCAACGTGGCGTGGCTCGCGGCGCAGCCTCAGGTGACCCTGGTCGGTCCGATCTTCAAGCGCCTGGCCGACGGCGACGTGGGCATTGGCGGACTCGCGGAGGTGCCCGAGATCGTCACCGCCATCGCGGGGACCGGGGTAACGGGAGAGTAGCCCCACCCCTGAAAGAACCTCGGAAATGCGCTTGCAGGCGTGTTCTCGGGCAGCTACGATCACAGAGCCTCAAGCATCCTCCTCGGGGTCTATCCATGGCTGGCATCGGTCACCTCTCCCAGTCGCCCCTCCAAATGCCGACGAAGGACAAGGCTCCTTCGAAGGACAAGACTCCGACGAAGGACAAGCCCGCTCCGAAGCCGACCTCCACCCCAGAGCAGAACCAGGTCGGGAACCTGGGGGTCATGGCCGGAATGGACGTCGTGGCGGGCGCAGTGGAGGGTGCCCTGGACGGGGTCCTCGCCCAAGTCCCCGGTGAGGGGGGCATGGGAACGGGCGTACCGACTGCGCCATCGGGTGGTGGCGGCGGTGGCGGCGGCGCTCCCGGAGGAGGCGGCGGTGGTGGCAGTTCCCCCGGCGGTGGAGGCGGCAGCTCCCCCGGAGGCGGCGGAGGCGACGCTCCCGGCACTGGCGGCGGCCAGACACCCACCCAGCAGCCCGGCGGCGGCGGCGGCGGTGGCGGCGGCGCTCCCGGCACAGGCGGCGGCGGTGGCGGCGGT
>JAFDJI010000747.1 GCA_019307545.1 Deltaproteobacteria bacterium
GTGACCCTGCTCCCCGGTATCGACCAGGTGGCCAAGCTCCAGAGCGTGATCAAGCTCTCGAGGAAACTGTTCAAGGCTCGGGGGGCAGTGGACAAGGTCTCGGGGGTGGGGGGATGGGTCGGGGGGTGGTTCCGGAAGAAGGGGGATGACGAGGCGCCTTCCCTCGCACGGGAAGGCCTGCGCGGCGCCGCGCTCCAGTTCCGCCTCCAGGCGGACCGGGTCGCGCTCCTGGTCACGGGCAACGCGCGAGCGGCGGTGGACGCGATCCTTCGCTCCTCCAGCCACGCCCTGCCACTCGTGGACCGGGTCTGGGAAGAGGGGCTCGCAGCCGTGCTCGCGGCGCAACCCGAGGACTCCGAGCACACCTTGGCGCCCGACGAGGCCCTCCGAATTACCATGCTGCTCGAGTTCGCGGCCGAACGCCGGCCTTTGCGCCCCGAGGAGGGATGAGCCCATGACCCGCCCCGACCCCACCGAGGCCCGCGACCACCTGACGGCCTGGCGTGCCCAAGTCGAGCAGAACAGCTTCGAGGTCGACGCGCACCTGCAGTCGCTCCTCACACACTACGGCCGAGAGGGCCTCTCGGAGCGTCTCCACCCCTTCGGGGCCCTGTGCGCCACCGAGTTGGACGCCCTGATTCGCGAGAACAACCGCGACGAAAACCTGCCTCGGCTGGCCCGCTACGACGATCTGGGCAACCGGGTCGAGGCTGTCGACTTCCACCCCACCTACCACGCCATCGGCCGGCTGCTCTATGGCACCGGCCTGATGGCGCTCTACGGCACCCCTGGCCATGAGTTGGAATCCCTCGCCTACCTCTACCTCTTCGCCCAGAACGGGGAGGGGGGGCACGCCTGCCCCTGCGCCTGCACCGCAGGGCTGATCAAGATCCTCCAGGCGGACGAAGGGGACCACGCGGAGTGGCTCGGCAAGCTGCTCACCCCCGACTACGACCACCATTTCCACGGCTCCCAGTTCCTCACCGAGGTCCAGGGGGGGTCCGACGTGGGGTCGAACGCGGCGGTCGCCCGGTCCGCCGGAGACGGCACCTGGCGCATCACCGGCGAGAAGTGGTTCTGCTCGGTGATCGACGCCGACCTTTTCCTCCTCACCGCACGCCCCGAAGGCGCCCCGGATGGTACGCGCGGCCTGCAGGCCTACGCCGTCCCACGCCGCCTTTCCGACGGGACGGTGAACGCGTTTGCGGTGCGCCGCCTCAAGTACAAACTCGGTACTCGCTCCATGGCCTCGGCAGAGGTCGACTTCGATGGCGCGTTCGCGGTCCCGGTGGGCGACTTCCACGATGTGGTGGTCATCGTGCTCAACACCTCGCGGCTGTACAACGCCGTGTGCTCCGCTGGAATGATGCAGCGCGTGTGGATGGAGTCCAACGCCTATGCCCGCGCGCGGGAGGCATTCGGCAAGCCCATCCTCGGCTTCCCGAACGTCGCGCGCATCCTCGCCAGGCTGCGTACCGAGGCGTATGCCGCGAGGGGTCTCACGTTCTTCCTCGCCGACCTGTCCGACCGCATTGCCACCGGGCGTGCCACGGTCACCGAGACCGGCGCCTGGCGGATGCTGGTGAACCTGAACAAGTACTGGACCTCCCACATCGGCACCAGCTGCGTGCGCGACGGGATCGAGGTGCTGGGGGGCAACGGCACCATCGAGGAGTTCACCGTGCTCCCCCGCCTGCTGCGCGACTCCATCGTGTGCGAGGCCTGGGAGGGGAGCCACAATGTCCTCTGCGCTCAGGTGCTCCGCGATTCGCGCCGCTTCGGGCTCCATCGGGCCATGTTTGCGGTGCTGGAGGATCTGTCCGGCGGACATGCCCGCCTCACCCGGGCCGCGGAGCGGTGGGAGGCGCTGCTCGCTGGGCCGGAGGCCTGTGCGGAGGGGCTCATCCGGGACGTTGTCGACGAGTTGCGCCCGGTGGCCCAGGCGCTGGTGCTCCACGCGGAGTCCCGCCGAGGGGGGAGCGACCCCTTGCTGCCGGTGGTCATCGAGCACCTCCTCGAAATCACGCGTCCCGACTACGACCCGATGGCCGACCAAGGCCTGATGGAGCGCGTCAGCGTGCTGGCTGACTAGAGCCAGCACCGGCCCCAAGGAGACGTGCGACACGTGTGGAACCTGGTGCGGTGCGTGCGAACGCTCTGACCATGCCGGATCTGCAGCCCGACCTCCGCGCAGTCCGGGTCCAAGTGCCAGGCCGATCCGGCGATATCCCGATTGACTTCACTGTGGGGCCCATGTGAGCCTTCCCCTGGGGTGTCGCCCGCTGGGAGAGCTTCCGCGCGCGACGGAGTCGGCCTGGTAAGCAGGGAACAACGCCCCACCAGGCTCCAATCAGCTCATTGAAGGGGAGAGGAACCATGAATGCAAAATGGAAACGCGGACTGGTGTGGTTGGCATCGGTGGCCCTCGTGTCGATGGCTACCTTTGTCATGACGGAACGGGAAGCACAGGCGGAACCCGAGTTCGAGCCTCAGGAGTTTCGCCTCGTGGGTTGGGAGGGGATCAGCTACATCCTGAACATCGGGCTGGACGACGCGGCCACGGCGGCCGCGGCATCGTACGTGAATGCCTTGGACCTGGGATTGACTCCGACAAACGTCGCCCTGGTCCTTACCCACAACAGATTCGCGATGCGCGACTACACGGGGGCAATGCTCGGAAACGGCGAAGAT
>JAFDJI010000145.1 GCA_019307545.1 Deltaproteobacteria bacterium
GGTGGCGCCGTCTCCCAGGAAGGCCACGGCGACCTGCCCCGTGTCCCCAAGCCGGGAAGCATGCGCTGCACCGGCGGCGACGAGCGGGCTGGCGCCCACGATGCCGTTCGCCCCGATGGCACCCACCTCGGCCTCGGTCACGTGCATGGAGCCACCCTTCCCCCCACACAGGCCGTTGGCCTTGGCGAGCATCTCGGCCATCATCCCGAAGAGATCGGCACCCTTGGCGAGCATGTGGCCGTGTCCCCGGTGGGTGGTGGCGATCAGGTCCTCCGCCCGCAGGGCGAAGCAAACCCCCACGGCCACCCCCTCCTGGCCGATGGAGAGGTGGATGGCCTCGGTGGGCACTTCGCCGCGGGCCCAGGCGGTGGAGATCTGCTCCTCGAAAGCCCGGACGAGCCACATGCGGCTCAGCATCTCTCGCTTGAGGTCGGGCTCCGCTGTGGGCAGCCCCTGGTCCCGGTAGGCCAGTCGCTCCTCGGGGGCTTCTTCCACCAGGGGGATGCCGTGAGTGCGACGACCCGCGAATTCGGCCGGCGAGTGCGTCCCGCGACGTCGTGGGATGCGCCAGAGCGCGGCGAGCCTCGACAGCCAGTCACCCCACCCGCGTCCGCGGCGCGGCTCCGCCACGGGGACCAGGTCCTCGTATCCCAGGTCACGCAGTACCTGGGGGTAGATCGCATAGGCTGGCTTCACCGCTGGTAGCAGCTTGAGTGCCTTGGTCACCGGGCCGCGGGACACCACCTTGCGGGTGGCGATGGCGCGAGGGATGTTGAGCCGCCCCAGCCAGAACAGGTGCGCCGTGTCTCCGGACTGGATCATCTCCAGGTCCGGGGAGAGGTCGGTCTCGCCGAACACCCAGGTCAACGTCGATTCTCGGAGGTCGATGGTCACCTGGCCGTCGGGCTCCCTGTATCGGAAGCGGAGGACGAAGCCACCGGCGAGCAGGCCATTCGCCACCTCCTCGCGCTCCGCCATGCGCTGGAACAGGGCGTCCAGGACCTCGTACAGGTGATTCGTGTCTCGGAAGGTAGGCATGGGGCGTCTCCAAGAAGGTGGGCGAAGGGACGGGGTCAGCGGTGCTGGCTCACCTCGGCGAGCACGATGTCGAGCATCCGCCTCAGGTGCCGCTTGCGGAGGGCGAGGCCCTCCTCCGAGAAGGGGTCGACCCCGAGCAGGTGCTCCACGACGGGCCCGTAGGCGAAGTAGCCAACGGTCATCCCGTAGAAGCTGACCAGAAGCTGGCTCGCGGACAACTCGCCCTCACGGGTGGAGGGGAAGGCCCGTTCCATCAGCGCCACGCCGGCCTGGAACGGCGGGACCATCCTGGCCAGGATGTCGCCCACGTGCCGTCCGCCGGAAACCTCGCGCTGGATCATGCGGCTGTAGTTGCGGTTGTCGCGGAGGAAGTCGGTGTAGGCGTCGATCAGACGCACGAAGCGATCGGGGAGCGGGCCCTCCTCCTCCAGCACCACGCGCAGGACCTGGTCCAGCTTGTCGTAGTACCGGTCGAGTACCGCCTGAAACAGCGCGTCCTTGCTCGCGAAGTGGTAGTGGATGAGCGCCTTGTTCACCCCCGACGCCTCGGCGATCTCCCGGGTGGTGGTGCCGTCGAAGCCCGCCTCTCCGAACAGGGTGTCGGCGGAACGAAGAATGCGCTCCTTGGCCGTTGCCATACGTCTTTCCTCGGAGCGCCGAGAAAATTGACCGGGCGCCCAGGCAGGGGCGGCAATGTCACCCGGGATCCCTCACCCGTCAAGCAGGTGGTGCGTTCTGTTCCTGCGGCGCCTTCCGGAAACAGGCGCCACACATCCACTCCTTGCGGGCCGAGTAGTAGGCGGTCTGGTGGAGGAGGTTCGACCCGCAGCCGGTGCACATCTCGAAGGGACGGAATGGCGGATGCTCCACCTTCTTCTTCTTCTTCTTGGGACTGGGGGGTCCTGGTGCGGTGGGTGGGAGTACGTCCTGCGCCTTGGCGCGCACCGGCTCGAACGAGGGATCTGGTGCGGGGGACTCGGCGGTTTCGGCGGGGGCCGGCTCCGCGTCCGGGCCGGTGCCGCCGACCCAGGACCCGAACCAGCCCACCAACTTGGTGAAGGAGGATTCTGGATGGGGCTCCCCTGTGGGGGTGGCACCAGCCTCCTCGGCGACGATCTCCTCGACGATCGCCTCCTCGATCTCCTCCACCTCCTCGATCTCTTCCTCCCACGCCTCTTCGGGGACGCTCTCCTCGACCGGAGCCACCTCCCGTTCGGCCTGTGGGGTGATGGACCGGGAGAACAGGGACGGGGTGAGCTTGAGAGGCTCGAGCTTCGGCGATGGTGCGGCCTCCTCGGGTGCCGCGGGCACTGGGATCTCCTCGACAGCCTGCTCGGCCTCCTCGTCACCCACCGCACGCTTTGCAGAGGACAGGATGCTGGACAGGTCGGTCTGCATGAAGTCGCCGAGCGCATCGCCGGAGAGTGACCACGCGTGGTCGGTGGATGGGGCCTTCTGGGGCGGGTCCTCCTCCAGCCATTCGTCGGTGTGGAGGTCCTCCTCCCACGAAAGCTCACGGAGATCGTCGATGTTCTCGAGGAGGAACCGGGCTTCCTCGGCGTGCTCCGGGACGTCCCGGTTCTCCTCCGCCCAGGCGAGCCTTCGATCCAGGGCGGCCTCGGCCGAGCTTTCCCCGGGAAGCGGATCCAGGTAGTCGAGGAGCCGTGCCTTTTTGACAGAGGCGAGAAAGCGGTTCAGGTCCTCTTGCTTCATGCCGCCACGCTTGGTCCGCCCGGGATTCGAACAAACGGTACCAGGATTGTAAGGCCGGCATGTGGCTTCTCTGCCAACATCCGCTCTACCTGGGGCATCCCGAGCAGGTCCGGCGGATCGCAGGGGGGCCGGTCGTGTGTGCCCCTAGGCGCGGATCTCGAGGATGTCCATGTCTTGCAGGACGTGGTCGCGTGGGACGCGTTGGCCGTCGAACTTGCCATGCCCCCAGATGCGGGCGTACTGCATGTTGCGGGCGAGGTCCTTGTGCACGCGGTACGCCAGGTCGAGAACCGTGGAGCCAACCGGCAGGACGTAGGGCTGTTTGGTTTCGGGGGCCTTGCCCGGCTCCTTGGTGCACACCCGCACCACCTTCAGGTACTCGAAGAGACGGCGTCGCAGAGCGTCGAGCCCCGTCCCCTCCGCTGCCGAGCAGGTCAGGATCTCGAACTGGTCGCCGAAGAACTCCCGGAGGATGTCGACCCGGTCCGTGGAACCCGGGCGGTCCATCTTGGTCGCCACCATGAGCGTGGGCACCCGGGCCACCTTCTCCCTCCGGTCCACGCCTTCGCCGGGACCCTGTACCAAGCTCACCCGGCGCTCGACGAGAAACCCCAGCACCTCCTCTATGTTCTCCAGGCACCCGTCGTTGCCCGCGTCCGCCAGCAGACAGGCCACGTCCGCCAGCCGGACCAGGTTGGGAAGCCAGGGGGGCGTGTAGTCCAGGGAGACCGCGGGTGCGTCCACCAGCTGGATCTGGACGTTTTCGAAGGGCATCATCGCGGGCTGGGGCTTTTGGGTGGTGAAGGGGTAGTTGGCAACCTCCGGGTCTGCGTTGGTGACCGCCCCGACCAGTGCCGACTTCCCCGCGTTCGGAGCGCCCACCAGGACGACCTGACCCGCCCATTCCCGCCGGACGTGCGAGGGGTCGGGCCGCTTCTTCTTTCCCCCTCCCTTGAGGACCTTGCCGCGGAGCTTGGCGATGCGGGACTTGATGTCCGCCTGCATCTTCTCCGTCCCCTTGTGCTTGGGGATGGCGGTGAGCATGTCCCGCAGCGCCTCGAGCCGGTCCTCATCGGTGGAGGCTTCGCGGAACCTCCGATCGGCTTCGTGGTACTCGGGCGACAGATTGGCGGACATGATTCCGTTTGTGCATCCTAGCGGCTCGGTTGGTCAAGCGCATCCAGGTGCCAACGTGGTGTTCGCGCGAAGCCCCACCCGGCGCGCCTTCGCGGCGGCCGGCGGAAATTCCGGTATCGCAGTGGGCGGTTGGTGTGCTAAAACGCGGGGCTTTTCCCAGCCCGACTCCAGGGCAGGAGGTTGGTTTGAAGGCGTCCGTTCTTGCACCTCTCATGGTGTTGTTTGCAGTGTTGACGTGGTCGTTGCCGGCCCAGGCTGGCAAGCCCGGTGAGACTGGCAAGCCCACCAAGGACTTCTGCGGAAATGACGTTGCGGGCAAGAAAGAGCAGTGCGACGGCGCCGACCTCAAGGGGACGACCTGTGTCGACCTTGGGTTCACCGGCGGCGACCTGGCGTGCGACGGCGAATGCGACTTCGACACCTCCAGCTGCACCATGGATCCGGTGTGTGGCGACGATGTGGCTGAGCCACCCGAGGCGTGCGATGGCTCCGATCTCGCCGGCCTGGACTGCCTGGACTTCGGGTTCGACGGCGGCACCCTGGATTGTGACGGTGCCTGCGCCTACGACACCTCCGGCTGCACCACCGCGCCGGTCTGCGGCGACGGTCTGGCCGAGGCTCCGGAGGAGTGTGACGGCTCCGACCTGGCCGGCCTGGACTGCCTGGATCTCGGGTTCGACGGTGGGGTGCTCGGGTGCGACGGCACCTGCGCCTACGACATCTCGGCCTGCACCGCCGACCCGGTGTGCGGCGATGGCGTCGCCGAGGGCACCGAACAGTGCGACGGGGCGGATCTGGCGGACACCACCTGCGAGACTCTGGGGTACCCCGGCGGCACCCTGGCCTGTGACGGCGCCTGCGCCTTCGACGAATCCGGTTGCCTGACCGAGGTGTGTGGCAATGGGGAGATCGAGGGCAGCGAGCAGTGTGACGGCTCGAACCTGGGCGGCCTGACCTGCGGGGATTTCGGGTACGACGGGGGCACCCTCGGTTGCGATGCTGGATGCGGGTATGACTTCTCCGCCTGCTCCACCAACGACCCGTTCTGCGGCAACGACCTGGTCGACGGGGCGTACGAGGAGTGCGACGGTGTCGACGATGCCGCCTGCCCTGGCGCCTGCTCGGCCTACTGCGCCTGCCCCGCGACGGCGGCACTTGGCGATATGGAGGTCCACGCCATCGATGTCGGACAGGGCGACGCCATCCTGGTGGTGTCCCCCGACGGGTTCGTGATGCTGGTCGACGCCGGCACCGGAGCCCAGGCTGCGGTCATCAGCGCGTATATGGCCTCCATCGGGGTGAGTTCGGTGGACTACACCGTGGTGACCCACCTGCACGCGGACCACATCGGCGGGATGGACGGCATCCTGGCCACCTACCCCGAAGTGGTCGTCGCCTTCGATCACGGCGGGACGTCCACCACCACCGAGTACCTGGACTACGAGGCTGCGGCAGGCGCGCGCCGCCAGACGGTGCAGACCGCCCAGACCCTCGACCTGGGACCGTCGGTGACCGCCGAGGTGCTGCACGCCTACGGTGGCAGCGCCAACGAGAACGACAACTCGGTGGTGATCAAGCTCACCCACGGCAACCTCACCTACTTGATCGGGGGGGACTGCGAGGCACCGTGTGAATCGGCCTTCGACCCTGGACACATCGACGTGTACAAGGTGCACCACCATGGGGCCGACGACGCCACCTCCGAGGATTTGCTGCAACAGATGACCCCGCGCACCGCCCTGATCTCGGTCGGTGCCAACAACAGCTACGGCCATCCAGACCAGGTGGTCCTGGATCGGCTCGCGACCCACGGCGTCGACGTGTGGCGGACCGACCTGGACGGCGACCTGGAGGTCATCGGGACCTCCACCTCCTACACCGTGAACGGCGTCGGCACCTGCACCAACGGGCAGACCCGCAGCTGCGGCGTCTCGGACGTGGGCGCGTGCGAGTTCGGCATCGAGACGTGTACCGCCGGCACCTGGGGTGTGTGCGAGGGCGAGGTGGGCCCTGCTTTGGAGGAGTGCACCAACGGGATTGACGACGATTGTGACGGTGACACCGATGGTTTCGACTCGGAATGCGCCACCGGTCCCGGACACCCCCTGCTCGCCCAGGCGGCCTACGACACTCCGGGTACCGACTCCATCGAGGAGTTCGTCGACCTGTACAACCCCACCGACAGCGCGGTGAGCCTGGACGGGTGGACGCTTTCCGACAACGTCAAGACCTGGAGTTTCTCCGCGGGAGCCACCATCGCGCCCCACACCTATCTGAGCGTCGCTCGCAACGCGGCTGGGTTCGAGGCGCTGTACGGGCTGGTGCCGGACCTCAGCGGTCTCACCACGGCCCTCAACAATACCGGTGACGTGCTCATCCTGCGTGACGGCGCCTCCGCGGAGATCGACCGGGTGGCGTGGGAGAATTTCGAGCCCGGGTGGTCCATCACGGCTGCGACGGGGGACGCGATCGAGCGCCTCAACCCGACGGTGGACACCGACGCGGTCGAGGACTGGTCGGTGACCTCCCCGGCCCAGCCGCGCGGCGGCTCACTGAAGTAGGTGGTGACAGGGCCCGGGTCCAGTTCGGGACCCGGGATCCCGTTTCGGTCAGTCCCAGTCGTCGGTGACGTTGGCCCCGTCGATGATCGCCGCGGGGGTCAGCCGTCCGAGGTGGCTCGCTTCGAGACGGGCGTCGGTTCCCCGAGGATGCCCTTCTGCTTGTCGTACGCGATACCCGTGTGGGGGACCGGACCGGCTTGGATGAGGTTGCTGCGGAGCTGCCGGCCGAGAATTTCTTCGGCGCGACGCCCGATTTCGAGGAGAGCGGTCAGGTCGATACCCGTATCCACTCCCATCTCCTCGAACAGGCCGACCAGGTCCTCGGTGCAGGTGTTCCCGGCAAAACCACGATGGTACATGGCGGCACCGGTCTGGGGCTGGCCACCGACCGCGCCAAAGGAGCTGTCGAAGTACCGGAACCCCATGCCCAGCGCGACCAGGGAGTTGGCCACCCCCCAACCCCGGGTGTCGTGGAAGTGCACGACCACCTCGTCGGTGGTGAACCCCGCCGCGAGCATGTGCTGGTAGAAGCGGTCGACCTGCACCGGGTTCGCCACCCCGGTGGTGTCCCCGAACCCGATGATGGTGGCGCCGATGTCCTTCCACCACTGGCCGACACGGACCACGTCGGCGAGAGGCACGTCGCCGTTGATCGGGCACCCGAAGCTGGTGAGCACCCACCCGAACACGGCGTGCCCGGCGTCGAGGGCGAGCCGGGTCATGCGCTCCAACAGCGCCATGTTCTCGGCCAGGGTCATGTTGACGTTCGCCATGTTGTGGGCCTCGCTGGCCGAGAGCACCATCGCGATCTCGGCCACGCCGAACCCGGCTTCCTTGCTGTCGATGGCGCGTTCGATGCCACGGATGTTGGTGCAAATCGCGCGGTAGTCCGTCCCATGGACCCGGGGAATGCCACGCAGGACCGCCTCGGCGTCGGCGAACTGCGGGAGGTAGCGGGGGTGGGCGAAGCTGGTGGCTTCAATCTTCTTGAAGCCCGCCTCCACCATCCGGGTGATCAGCTCCACCTTGTGGTCGGTGGGGACCACCATGGGCTCGTTCTGGAGCCCGTCGCGGGCCCAGCACTCCCCCATGACGACCTTGGCGGGGACAACCTTGTCGAGAAGGACGATCGGCTCCGTCATTGCGCATGCCCTCCCTGGCGCAGCGCATGTATTGCAGCAACGCGCCTTCGTGTAGGCCCTCGTCCTCCGAGGTACCATGGCACCGCGACTGCGGTGCTACGAATCGAGGGAGCCGGCGAGGAGCCACGACCTCATGGCGAATCCTCGATGATGACGAACTCCACCCGTCGGTTGGCCGCCCGGCTC
>JAFDJI010000146.1 GCA_019307545.1 Deltaproteobacteria bacterium
CTCTCTGGCCGGCTGGTGGCGATGGTCGGAGCCGGAAAGGTGGCGCTCCGCAAGGTGGAGACGCTGCTCGAGTGCGGGGCCTGCATCCGGGTGATCGCCCCGGAGGCGACATCCGAGCTCCAGCAACTCGCCAGGGCCGGCACCGTCTCCTGGCTGGCCCGCCCCTTCGAGCCCGGTGATCTGGATGGTTGCGCCCTGGTGTTCGCCGCCACCCAGAACGAGGAGGTGAACCGCGAGGTGGTGCGGGAAGCTCACCGCCGGGGGCTGTTGATCAACGTGGTCGACGTCCCCGACCTCTGTGATTTCTACGTGCCCTCGGTCCTCCGGCGTGGACCACTGGCGGTGACCGTCTCCTCCACAGGGTGTTCGCCCGCGTTTTCCCGCCGCCTGTCGCGCAAGTTGGGCGAGCAGCTCCACCCCTCCCTGGGCCGGTACCTGGAGCTGTTGGCGGAGGCCCGGGCGGAGGTACGGCGCCGCCTTCCGGACGACACCGAACGCCGAATGGCCCTGAACAGCGCTTTGGTGGCGTGCGGCGCTCGCCAGCTGGTCGAACAGGGTGACATCGACGGCGCCCGCAGCGCCCTCTGGCAGATGATCGACGTCGGAACCGGCGTTCCTGGCGCAAGGAGTTAGAGCCGATGGATACCCCCGAGCAGCGGCCATCCACCGTCTACCTGGTCGGTGCCGGACCAGGGGACCCGGATCTGATCACGGTCAAGGGGCTGGACCTGGTGGAAAGCTGCGACGTGCTGGTCTACGACTCGCTGGTGTCAGCGGACCTGGTGCTGCGGTGCCCCGCCACCGAGAAGCACTACGTGGGCAAGACCGCGGGTGGCCATGCCGTGCCTCAGAACGAGACCACGGACCTCTTGGTGCGGTTGGCAACGGCACCCGGGCCGGCACGCATCATCGTGCGGCTCAAGGGTGGGGACCCGTACGTCTTCGGCCGCGGCGGCGAAGAAGCCCTGGCCTGCGTCCGAGCTGGGGTGCCGGTGGAAGTCGTCCCCGGCGTTCCCGCCGGAATCGCCGTCCCTGCGTACGCCGGCGTACCCGTCACCCATCGAGGGGTCAGCAGCGGGGTGATCTTCATCACTGGGCACCAGGCCGGGAACCGGAAGCTGGAGCTGCCCTGGGGGCACCTCGTAGGGTCCCGCCTGACGCTGGTCTTCTACATGGCGGTCTCGTCCCTTCCAATCATCGCCGAGCAACTGCTGCACCACGGCATGAAGGCGGACACACCTGCGCTCGTGGTCCAGGAGGGCACTCTTCCCGGGCAGCGCCACGTGAATGGACGTCTGGACGAGATTGTGAGCCTCGCCGCATCAGCCAGCATCCGCCCCCCCGCCCTGGTGGTGGTTGGCGACGTGGCCCGCCTGGGACAAGAGCTGCTCCAACAGCAGCCCCGCCCCATGGCCGGAAAGACCGTGGTCCTGGTCCGGGCCGAGGAGCACCACTACCCCGAGGTGAGGCGGATGCGGGCCGCGGGTGCCCGGGTGGTGGACGTTCCGGGCGTGCGCTGCCGGGCCCGCCTGGACGACCCACAGGTCCGCGCCTCGGTGGAGACCATCTCGACAGACGACCTGGTGGTCTTCACCAGTGCGATGGGGGTCAGGTTCTTCGCCGAGGCCTGGTCGACCGCGACCCACGCCCTCGAGGCCGAGCAGGTGCCTCCCGAACCCACCTTCGTGGCCGGCAGCCCCTCCGTCGCCCGCGCCCTGGCCAAGGCGGGTCTCCATGCCTCGATCATGCCGACGATGGCCCGTTCCGGCCTGGTGTTGGAGGCGTTGCTGGAGGAAGGCGTGGAGCCCGGCTCCATCGTCTGGCTTCCCCGGTCCACCTCCGCCAATCGCCAGCTGCCAGATTCCCTGGAGAGCGCCGGCTTCCAGGCGCGCACCATCGAGCTCTACGAGACGGTGCCCGTACCGATGACCCTGGACGCGCGCAGCATGCTGGCACACGACCGCGTGGACGCGATCCTCTTCCTCGCCGGGACCTGCGTGGAGTCGGTGCTCGGGGCCGTACCCGAACTGGTGGAGCCAGACGACAGGCACATGCTCGCCGCCGCCGTCGGCCCCCGGACCGCCGCCACAGCCGCCGCCCTCGGGCTCCCCTGCGAGGTGGTAGCCAACCCACCTGGCCTCGAGCCGCTGGTAGACGCAGTCATGGAAGCACTCTCCAAAGGGCGAGGCTGACGCCGGGCTGCTCGGCTTCGCATCGCCGTGGATGTGTGATGGCGCCGTGACCCAATCACCCCCACCGGGAGTGGATCCCAGCGCTCCCACACATCCCACCGGCAGTGGCCAGCAGCATGCCCGTCCACCGGCCGGGAGTGACGGGGTCGTGCGCGGGATTGGCACCCCGCAGTGAGTGGCCTCGTGCCCACGATGATGCGAAGCCGGGCGCAAGCGGAACCGCTCCACCCGAGCGGCGCTTCGAGGCCAGGGGCCCCCACATTGCGCGAAGCGCGATGTGAGGGGAACGCCGTAGGCGACGACCAGGGTGGAGCGGTTCTGCTGTCCAGCCCGGCGTTCGTAGCCCCGTTCAGGAAGGCTGCTGCTCGATGATGTCGAGCCCTCTTCGAGGCCTCGATTCCCTACCGGATCGTCCCCACGTAGTGGCTCGTCAGCTGCCTTTCCTTGACCCGTTCGTGGGTGTAGTCCGGCAGGAGCATCGGCGCGACGCGGCCACCGTCCGCTCCCGCGTCGTCGAGCTCCTTGTGGAACCGCCTCACGTGGTCGAGGGTGGGGGCGGCGTCCGAGGTGTGGTCATTGGCATAGGCGCCTGCCGTCGTTCCCGCCCTACGGCCAAAGACGATGATGTCGAGGAGCGAGTTGCCCATGAGGCGGTTCTCGCCGTGGATGCCGCCACCGACCTCGCCAGCCACGAACAGACCGGGCACTGCAGTCTTCCCGCTCAGTTCGAAATCGAGGCCACCGTTCTGGTAGTGGAGCGTCGGGAAGATGAGCATGGGCTCCTTGGAGATGTCGATCCCGAAGCGCTTGTAGAGGATGAACTTGCCCGGGAACTCCTTCTCGACGGTGCCTTCGCCAGAGAGGAGGTCGATCATCGGCGAATCGAGCCAGATCCCGAACTTTCCCGTGGGTGTCGGGACGCCTTTGCCCTTGATCACGCATTCCTTGATGATGGAGGCCGCCTCCACGTCTCGTGGCTCGCGCTCGTTGACGAACTGCTCGCCTTCGATGTTCACGAGGTTGGCCCCCGCGCCGCGGAACTTCTCGGTGATCAGGATCCCCTCTGCCTGCTCCGGGAAGACCACCCCGGTGGGGTGGTACTGGACCGTGTGGAGGCAGGTGATGGAGACGCCGGCCCGGTAGCCCATGACCACCCCATCGAAGGTGGCGCCGTAGTGGTTCGTGGTCATGAAGTTCTGGATGTGCAGACGCCCACAGCCGCCGGTGGCCATGATGACGGCCTTCGCCTTCACGTAGGCGTACTCCTCGGTCTCCATGTTGTAGAGGATCGCGCCGGCGCAGTACCCCGCCTCGTCGAGGACCAACTCCACCGCTGGTGCGAACTCGATGACGGTGATGTCGTCGGGATGGTTGCGGACCTCGTCGCGGATGGTGCGCATGATCTCCGCGCCGGTGATGTCCGCGGCGTAGTGCATGCGCTTTCGCGAAGTGCCGCCGCCGTGGAGCGTCTTCAACCGGCCGTCTTCGTAGCGGGAGAAGTTGACCCCTAGCTTATCGAGCCAGTGGATCGCCGCGGGTGCGTCACTACACAGGGTCGCCACCAGGGTGGGCGTGTTCTTGAAATGGCCGCCGCCCATGACATCCAGGTAATGGAAGTAGGGCGAGTCCTTTTCGCCCTTGGTGGCGGCCTGGATGCCGCCCTCGGCCATCATGGTGTTGGCATCGCCGTGGCGCAGCTTGGTGGCGATGATGACCTTTTGCCCCAACTCAATGGCGTGCAGCGCGGCAGCGGAACCAGCGCCTCCCCCACCGAGCACCAGCACATCGGTCTCGTGGTCGGGGTTCTTCAGGTCAATGAGATCGGGGTCGACGCGGCTCTTCGCCTCGAGGAGATCTGCCATCTCGTGCGCGATCCGGTATCCCTTGCTGGGACCCACCATGAGCTCGCGCCGCCCCTCTTCCTTGAAGTCCGGGTGGTGCTGGAGCGTATTGTCGCGCTCCTCGAGGCTCTGGAAGGGAATCTCCTCGTCGGCCAGCTTCCGCTTGACCCGTTCCGCGCGCGTCTTCTCCACGGCCTTGATCAGCTTCTTCAAATCTTCGGGGTACGGCATTTCAACACCTTCGGAGGTCTCGGAGACCCGGGGGCTTCGACACTGGGTCGGTTTCCGTCGCGAGCTTTCTACAGGTAGGTCGAGTCCTGGGGGGTCCAGTCCTCGGGGGTCATTGCGGGCTCCATCTCGCGTTCGACATAGAGCTTCTTGAGGCTCTCGGTATCCATCGCCATCAGCACGGCGAGCGCCTCGACGTACCGGCCCGCGGTGATCTGCTCGACCATCGTGTCCAGGTGGGCAGGATGCGGTGCGAGCTTGCTGCCGTAGATTCGGCGGACGAGCTGTGCGATGTGGTACTGGGCGAGCTCACCCATACAGCGCGTGGCGCAGAGCCCACACTGAATGCAATCGAAGGAGAGCTCGGTCGCTTTTTCGAGGTCACCCTGCTTGATGGCGGCGATGTAGTCCATCACCGGGACGTCCATCGGGCACACCTTCGAACAGGCGTTACAGGCCACGCAGCGGAAGAGCTCCGGGTACGCGTTGTACACGTCCTCGGGGGTGCCTTCGAGCGCCTCGAAGTCCACTGGCGTGCGGTTGGCTGGGAAGAAGGGGATCTGCGTCAGGTACATGTCGGGCTCGACCACGGTCTGGCAGGCGAGGCCCACCCGGATGTGGTAGTCGCCCGGCTTGCGGTAGACCGTCGCGCACGCACCGCAAATCCCCCCCCGGCACCCGGCGCCGCGGATGTACTGGTACCCCGCGTACTCCATCGCCTTCATGATGGTGAGGGATGCCGGTACCTCGTAGCGCTTGCCCATGATGTAGATGGGGACCAGCTCCTCGGTCACCTTCAGGGGACCGCCTCCGCTTTCCGTCGCCTCCATGGTGCTCATGTCTGCCTCTTTCCTATTGTCGGTTTTTACTTCAGGGTTCGGTTCGACGCGCTGTGGCGGGCTAGCCGGGCTGGGCCGCAATCAGCTTCTCCGCCTCGAGCAGCTTGCGGGTGCTCGGATGGTTCAGCTCGAAGTGGCACACCTCCGGGTCGAGCCCGAATGCAACCGCCAGGAGCTGCGTCATGTAGACGATCGGCAGCTCGGCCGGGGCGCCAGTGCCTTCGGAGAGCTTGCGCTGGTTCACGTTGAGGTTGTAGTCGCACAATGGGCACGTGACCACGAGCCCGTTGGCCCCCCTGTCCAGGGCGGTATGGAGGATCCGCGCGCAGGCCGCGGTCGCAGCCAGCGGGTTGCCGATCACCTGGTACGACCCGCAGCAGTCCGCGGAGGTGGGGGTGTGGACGGCCTGGGCACCCAAGACCTCCATCAGCTCCCCGAACAGGGCCGGGTTCTGGGGAGACTCGATGGCCACCTCCTCCGGGCGGAGCAGGGTGCACCCGTAGTAGGGAGCGAGCTTGAGCCCCGTCAGGGGCGTCGTGATCTTCTCGCGAACTGCGTCCCAGCCGATCTGGTTCTTCAGGAACCCGAGAAGGTGCAGGACCTCGACCTCACCGTGGTAGTCGGGCTCCTCTTCCATGAAGCTGTTGATCGTGTGGCGTTTCTCCTCGTCCGTTCGCATCAGGAGGTTCGCCCGGGCGAGCGTGTTGTAGCACATGGGGCAGAGCGTCAGCAGCTGGTCGCTACCCTGCTCCAGCGCTCGTGCCAGGACCCGCACTGGCGCAATCTGATGAATCAGATCGTCATCCGTGAGCGAGTACACTGCGCCGCAGCAGTTCCAGCGCGGAAGCTCCTCCATCTCGACGCCGAGCACCTCCATCGCTCGCCTGGCCGATACGTCGAGGTTCATGGCTTTCGTTTTCAGGGTGCAACCTGGATAGTAGCTAACCTTCATGCCGACCTCTGTATGGATGGGCTCTTCCTGGTTTGCAACTCGGCAATCAGGCGGTCATCTTTCGGAAGCAGCTGACGAACGCCACCTGGGGCGCCTAGACGCGCACTTCCTCGGGTATGTCTGCAATGTCGACCTGGTCCTCGTTGTCGCGCAGCATGAGCTGGCGCACCGCCTCCATCAACTTGGGGAGGTCGATCCCCCTGGGGCAGATCGCTTCGCACTTGTGGCAGGACGCACACATCCAGACGGTGTTCGCGGCCTCCACCTCTTCGCGAAGACCCAGGTGGGTCATCAACACGATCTTTCGAGGGGAAAGGTCCAGGTCCTCTCTCATAGGGCAGGAACCGCTGCAGGTGCCGCACTGCATGCACACGTGGAAGTTCTCCCCGCTGATCTCCTCGACCTTGCGGATGAACTCCCTGTCCCATGACTTGTTGGTCAGTCGTATGGTCACTAGAGATCGCCTTTTCAGTCGACCGGGCCGGTCACCGCCCCGTGCCGAAGTCCAACTCGAAGCGAGAGCGGCAGGTAACACGACGCGGACAGTGTGACCTGCGGGATCCACGCACCCCGCCGATGGGTCTCCTACAGGTGCTCGGGGCTCTCGGATTCGGTGATTGCCCGCGGGTGACCGGGCGGGAGCGGCACTGGATCGTGGCCACCCGGGTGGAAGGGATGGCACCGCCCGATCCGCTTCACCCCCAGCCACACGCCGTACACGCCCCACACCTCGATCGCCTCCATGGTGTACGCCGAACACGACGGATAGAACCGGCACGCCGGCGGCAGGAGTGGTGAGATGAAGCGGCGGTAGAAGCGAATGGGCAGAATGAGGAGCCAGCGGACCATGGTATCCCCAGTACCCTGCACGTAACTGGTCCCATCCCACCGGGAGGAGCCATGGATTGGAAGCTCGTCGCCACCACCTTCGTCGCCATCTTCCTCGCGGAGCTCGGCGACAAAACGCAGCTCGCCACCCTGGCGATGGCGTCGGGGGAGGAGCGCTCCAAGATCGCGGTGTTCTGCGGTGCGGCGACCGCCCTGGTGGCCACCAGCGCTATCGCGGTGCTCATGGGGGAGGCCCTCACCCGGACCATCCCGGTGGACTGGATCACCCGCGCCGCGGGGTTGTTGTTCATCGCGATCGGCCTGTTCACCCTCTGGGAGAGCTTCCACGGGAGCGGAGCATGACCGACGACCCCTCCAAATCCCAAGACACCTCTTTCAGTTTGTACTTCGCCGGGGACAAGACGTTCCTGATCCCAGACGATGTCGAGCTGATGTCCGGCGACCTCACCTTGGAGGACCTCGCGGGCGCCGTCCGCCACGTCGACCCCGATGCGGCGACCCCCTACGAGGTTTCCCCGGAACAGGTCCGCGAGCACATGGCGGGGGTGGTCCGAGACACCCTGCACCGGGCCGACCAAGTCCTCGCGGGGCTCGCAGCCCTCTTCCGCCAGATGGCGACGGGCATCGCCCCGGACGAGCTCCCCTCCGGCCTCGGAGAAGCCCTGGGCGTGAGCGAGAACGGTCCGGGCGAGGGGCCAGCAGCCTTGGCGGAGGTCCTGCACGGCCTGCTTCAGACCGCAGCGATCGCCGCGGCCGGTGAACGGGGCCAGATGGAGGAACTGAAGGCGAACGCCCGCGCCCTCGCAGCGCGGTGGGACGGTTCGGAGCGCGAGTTGGTGGCCCGAGCCCTGGAGCAGTTCCCCGACGAGTTG
>JAFDJI010000748.1 GCA_019307545.1 Deltaproteobacteria bacterium
TCCGGGCCGAGCCAGGCGGGGTTGAAACGATAGACGTCTCGCGCGACCGCGGTGTAATGGCGGGAATCGCTCGCACCGACCAGCAGGGACGGCGCGACGATGACTTCCGGGAAGGCGGCACGGATCGACCGCTCGATGGCGGCGTACCCGGGACCGTCCACCCGCGAGACGGGGGACGGCTCGGATGCAGCGTCGCCATAGCGGCGGACCTCCACCAGGGGGTCGTCGATGACGGTCTCGACGTGTTCGAGCACCGTCGCGACGCTGTCGCGGGGGTGGATGCGGAAGTTGACCACCGCACGTGCCCGCTGGGGGAGCACGTTGTCCTGCTCGCTCCCCTCGAACATGGTGGCGGCGGTCGTGGTCCGCACGGTGGCGTTGGTGGAGGGCTTTCCGGTGAGTTGACCGAGCACGATGGGGGCGAAGAGCCACCGGTTGGCGAACACGATCCGCATCGGCATGGTCATCTCGGGGCCGAGCCGCGCGAACATCTCCCCCGCCGGCCCATCGAGCCCCGCCGGCAGCGGGTTTTCCTCCAGGCGAGTGACCGCCCGTGCCACCCGGCCGACCGCGGTGTGGGGTGGCGGCATCGAGGAGTGCCCGCCCTCGTCCCGGGCGACCAACTCCACGCTCACGTACCCCTTCTCAGCGATGGCCACGAGCGCAGCGGGGGACGCCAGGCCCGGGACCATGCCGTCAGCGATGATCATCCCCTCGTCGAGGATCCAGTGCAGGGTGACGCCCCGCTCCTGTAGCGCCTGCGCGATGAGCAGGTTGCCGTCCCGGCCGCCGACCTCCTCGTCGTGACCGAAGGCGAACAGGAGCGTGCGTCGGGGGGTCCACCCCTGTGCGAGCAGCGCCTCGACTCCCTCGCAGAGGCCGACGAAGTCGAGCTTCATGTCGATGGCCCCGCGGCCGACGACGTAGCTGCGCTTCTGCACCCCGCCCGGTCCGTGGCCGGTGTCCTCGACCCGCGCGCCCGAGAACGGCGGTGCCTCCCAATCCCCCTCGGTACCGGGCTCGACGGGGACCACGTCCTGGTGGGCGATGAACAGCACCGGATCGAGCGCCGGATCGGTCCCCCGCCAGGTGTAGAGCAGGGCGTGCAGCCCGTAGGGCCCTTGCTGGGCGTAGGTGCCGAAGGTCTCGCGCTCCAGCGCGGCGTGCATGCGGGGGTAGGTCCCCGCGAGCCACTCCTGGAACGCCGCGAAGGGAGCGGGGTCGAAGTCCGCGAGGTCTTCGTGGGAGATGGTGCGGAAGGACAGGGCCTCGGAGAGGTGCTGCGCGGCGAACGCGGCGGAGACAACCTCCGGTTCGGGTGACACCTCCACCTGGTTCGATCGAACCGTCAGGCCGCGGACGACCACGACGGCGACGAGGAGGACGACGAGGGCAACGAGGGCGCCGAGGAGGCGCACGATCCAGGTATTGCGCATGGGCCGAGTATACGGCCAGTTCCCGACGCGCGCGGGTGCGGGCTAGAATCCCGCCGATGCGCTTCGTGGCTCCCGGTCTCTACCAACTGGATCGCCTCCGCATCTCCAACGCCTACCTCTTGGAGGGGCCGGGCGGGGACCGGTGGCTGGTGGACTGCGCGCATCGCCTCGAGCGGTGGCGGCTGCTCGCCGAGCTACGGCGTTCCGGGCTGCGTCCCTCCGATCTCTCCGGGGTGCTGCTGACCCACCGCCACTCCGATCATGCGGGCAACGCGCGGTACCTGCAGGAGCGCTTCGGGGTCCCCATCGCGGCCCATCGCGCCGATGCGGAGATCCTCGCCGGGCGACAATCCCGTCCCCGGCTCCACCGGCGCGCCGGGACCCGTATCGCCGGCGCCTTCGCGGTCCTGGAGAACCGGTGGCCGGCGCGACACCTCGAGGTCGACCGCGTCCTCGAGGACGGCGACACCCTGGGAGGGCTCGACGTGTACTGGATGCCGGGTCACACCCCCGGGTCGGTGTTCTACCGCCACGGCCCCACCGGTGCCCTGTTCTCTGGAGACACGATCGTCACCGCCATTCCCCCGCTCACGATCCGGGAGGGGCTCTCGCTGCCCTACAGCAGCTACACCGACGACATGGCCCTGGCGCTGACCTCCCTCGCGGGGTTCCACGCCCGTGGCGTGCCCTACGAACACCTCCTCCCGGGGCACGGCCCTCCCCTGGTCGGCGGCGCGCGCGGTACGGTGCTGGCCTTCCTCGAAGAGGAACAGGTGGTCCCCGCGGACGAGGAGAAGGGCCCATGAGCACGGCACTGCCCTGGTGGAAGACGGGCGTCTCCTACCAGATCTACCCGCGGAGCTTCATGGACTCCGACGGCGACGGGATCGGCGATCTGCGGGGGATCATCGACCGCCTCGACTACCTGAACGACGGGACCGAGCAGTCGTTGGGGGTGGACGCACTGTGGCTGTCGCCCTTCTACCCCTCGCCGCAGAAGGATTTCGGGTACGACATTGCCAATTTCTGCGCCGTCGACCCCGTCTTCGGGACGATGGACGACTTCCGGGAGCTGGTCGACCAGGCCCACGCCCGCGGCATGCGGATCATCATCGACTGGGTGGTGAACCACACCTCCGACCAGCACCCCTGGTTCCTCGCCTCCCGCTCGTCCCGCACCGACGAGAAGCGGGACTGGTACCTGTGGCGAGACGCCGTCGACGGACGGCCGCCGAACAAC
>JAFDJI010000007.1 GCA_019307545.1 Deltaproteobacteria bacterium
CGCCGTGAACTTGGCTCTACGTTCGTCGCGTACAAGATCCGGCAGTACTAGGACGACGATCCAGCGGCCTATTTCGCCGTGAACTTGGCTCTACGTTCGTCGCGTACAAGAGTACGCTTCCTCCCTCGAGCCGGCGTTCACGACGAAATATGCCAGCTGGCTCGCCGTCTCTCCGGGTCTTCTGCCGGTTCCGGGGCGCTTAGGAGGCTAGGGAGTCCACCAAGGCGATGTAGGCCGCGCGCGCCTCCTCGCTCGTCTTGGCCTTCTGCTTGGCCCATGCGTCGTACTTGGCGCGCCCCTTCAGGTCGAACATGCCGGGCCGCTTGCCCTGTACGTCGCCGACACTGGCCTGCTTGTAGAGGCCATAGAGCGCCAGGAGTTGGTCAGTGGTGGGTGTGGAGGGCAGAGCGCGCGAGCGCTCGACCGCCTGTTCGAACTCTTCCTCGGTGGCCATGGGATCCTCCGGTTGGGAGGGGGAGCTTATCGCATTGCCGTCACCCGATGGCGGCCAATACCCGCTCGATCTTTGCGTTGACCTCTTCCGCGAGCGGTGCCACTCCGGGGTGGTCCACGATTTGGAACATCGCCCGGGGGTCCACCGCGGACACCACCACCGTCCCGTCGTCTTCCTCGGTGACCACCACGTTGCACGGCAGCAACAACCCGATGCCGGGGACCGCCTGCAGGGCACGGTGCGCGAGAGGTGGGTTGCATGCGCCCAGGATGATGTAGTTGCGGAAGTCCACGTCGATCTTCTTCTTCAGCGTCGCCTTGACGTCGATCTCCGTCAGGACGCCGAACCCCTCACCAGCGAGGGCTTTCCGGGTCGCGGCCAGCGCATCCCCGAAGGTCCAACCTTCCAAGCGCCGGGTGTGCCCGAAGGCCGGCTCGCCATACCAGGTCGCGGCGGACATCACTTGGCCTCCGCAACGTGCGTTTCGGCGAGGTTGGAGAACAGTTGCTCGAGGGGTTCCCGCCCGCCGAACCCCACCAACTGCTTGACGACCTGCTGGTCGCGGACCGCCACCAGGGTGGGGATCCCCTGCACCTGGAAGGCGCCCGCTATCTCGGGCTCCTCATCGACGTTGATCTTGGCGACCTTCACCTTTCCGGCGTACTGACCGGCGAGCGCGTCGAGGATGGGGGCGATGGCGCGGCAGGGACCACACCATGGTGCCCAGAAATCGACCACGACCGGCACATCCGAGCGAGTGATCTCCGAGTCGTAGGTCTCACGGGTCACGTGTACTACCTGGTCGGTCATGGATTCTCCTGTGGAGTTGGACGCCCCTAGGAGCCGCCAGAGGCCCCAAGTGTTTCACCGGTCTCCACGCGCTCTTGCATGGCGGCGCGAACGCGCGTTCGGGCACGGGAGAGGCGCGTTCGGACCGCACCCGAAGTCATGCCCAGCTTGTCGGCGATCTCAGGACCGGTCCAGTCCTCTGCCTCAGCAAGTAGAACGATGACCCGGTCCCGCGCAGGCAACTCGTCCAGAACCTGACCCAGGATCTCGGACATCTGCCCGAATTCCAGCGCGTCCTCGGGCGATCGCCGAAAATCCGGCAGCACTACCTCGGTGTCGTGCAGGGCGGGGTCGTTCTTTCGTCCGCGTCGCATTCGGTGGCAGGCGTTGGCCACCATCCGGACCATCCAGCCCTCCACTGGCCCATCACCACGGAAGTCCCTCAAGTGCTCGCCCGCGGATACCATCGCGTCCTGCACCGCGTCCTGGGCCTCCTCCTCCGAGCGACAGTAGCGTCGGCCCACTCCAATCAGCCGGTCGCCGAAGCAACGCGTGATCCGGTCGAGGGCCTCCATGTCGCCGGAACGCATGAGGGCCACCAACTCGCCAGAATCGCAACTGATGGGTGTGCTCGCCATGTGCCCTCCTGGCCTCTCGTCGCCGTCTCACTAACGCTCCCGCGGTGGGTGGACCTCGTGGTACCGCGCTCCGGCACTACCGTGCGGATGGCCCCGATCGTCCACCAGCACCGCCTCGACCTCCGGAAGCCGCTCCACCAGGGCAAGCCCCGCTTCCACCCCCATGACCATCAGCGCGGTGGACAGCGCGTCGGCCAGGGTTGCATCGGGGGTGATCACCGTGACGCTGCGGAGGCCCCGAGCCGGCATTCCGGTTCGAGGATCGAGGATGTGGTGGTAGCGCACCCCCTCCTCCACAAAGAACCGTTCGTAGTCGCCGCTGGTGGAGACCGACACGTTCGACGCCTCCACGATCGCGAAGTAGTCGTCCGGCTTCCCGCGGGGATCGCGGATCCCGACCCGCCACGGCCGGTCTCCCTTCAGGCCACCCACGACCACCTGGCCTCCTGCGGACAGGCTGAAATGGGACACCCCCGCATCCAGCAGCGCCAGCACCGATCGGTCCAGGGCCCAGCCCTTGGCGATCCCGCCCAGGCCGAGAACCATGCCTTGTCGTGCCAGGCGAACCGTACCGCCACCATCGTCGATCTCCACCCGACGGTAGTCCACCAGGGCCGCCCGTCGGGCGACCTCCTCGGCCTGGGGGACCCTTGGCTCCTCCGCACTGAAGTCCCACAGACCCCACAGCGCACCCCAGGTGATGTCGAAGGCCCCCCCCGTCATCTCCCCGATTGCCACCCCGCGATGCAGCAGGGTGCGCAGGTCCTCCGGGACCGGAACGGGCTGGCCCGCCGATGTGTTGACCTCCGAGAGCGGAGAAGTCGAGCGCCACTCGCTCGCGATGGCCTCGACCTCCCGGAACACCGCAAACACCTCCTCTGCGTGGTGCCGCTGCGCCTCGGGAAGGGTCACCTCCACCCGGGTGGCCATGATCGGTTCGTCGACCGTGACGAAGCCGTCCTCACCACCATCCACACCGGCGTCGGCCGGGAGCGGAACGAGGAGGAGTCCGAGGACGAGGAGCCAGAAGATCAGGGCTTGAGGACCTCCGCGGGGGGAATTGCGGCTTGGTCGACCGCCACGGACCCGTGGGCGCCCTCGCCCTCGGACAGAAATGTCGTGGACTCAATCGCGGCGGACGGCCACCCCGCAGTCGCCGCTGTCCAGAACACTACCCGGTCCCGTACACCAAGGCATCCGCCCTATGACCGATGTTTCCGACGCCGTGGGGGCACGCCACACCCACTCCCCCGGAGCGGGGGAGCGGGGGCCGTCGAGGAAACCACCCACGGAACGGCGTTCAATGACAGTAAAGCACCAGTCTCTCGGGTTCCTGGCCTGTGCTGGCCTCCTCGACGCGCCCGCTGTCTTCAGGGTAAGGCCACTGCGCATCGGGTGACATCGGTGCGATGACCGATGCGGCTGGGCTCGAGCCGCAGACCGGCCCTCGTCGGGGGGGGGGCGGCGCGCCCGATATCAGGCGCCGAAACCAGGCCCCTGCGGTTCAAGGCGCGCAGAGAAGTGCCGCAGGAACGGCGGTTCGTGGACGATGCGAAGACCCGGAAGTTCTTGAGCACGTTCGCTCACCCGCTCTGCCACCTCGATCACGTAGTCCACATGCGCCTGGGTGTAGGTGCGGCGGGGGAGTGCCAGACGCACCAACTCCAGGCGGGAACCGGGAAACATGAGCGACCCGACCTCAACGCTCCGCACGCCTCCCTCCAGGTAGAGGGCGACCGCCAGCGCCTGGCCCGGGAACTGCTCTGGCGGGATATGGGGCAGCAACCGGCCGGCGTCGAGGTATACCGCGTGCCCGCCGGGCGGATGCACCACCGGTATCCCAGCCTCCTCCATGCCATTCGCGAAGTAGGCAACGCTGCGGGCCCGATACCGAAGGTAGTCGGCATCGAGCGACTCCAGAAGGCCGATGGCCATAGCCTCGAGGTCTCGTCCGGCCAGGCCCCCATAGGTCGGGAACCCCTCGCCGAGGATGAGGGAGTTGCGAAACTTGTCGGCCCAATCATCGAACCGGGTGGCCAGCAGACCGCCGATGTGGACGATCCCGTCCTTCTTCGCCGACAAGGTGCACCCGTCACCCAGGGAGAACACCTTTTGCGCGATGTCCCTGATCTCCCAGTTTTCAAAGCCCTCTTCCCGGGTGTGGATGAACCAGGCGTTCTCGGCGTACCGCGCCGCGTCGAAGAAGAAGGGGACGTTGGCCTCGGCGCAGCGGGCGCTCACCGCCTCGATGTTGGCCATGGAGACAGGGTGCCCTCCCATGGCGTTGTTGGTGAGGGTGAGCATCACCAAGACCACGCGGTCGCCGTACTCGGCCAGGGCGGAATCCAGGGCGTCGACGTCCATGTCCCCCTTGAACGGGCTGCGATCCTCGGGATCAGCCGCGCTCGGCACCGGCAGGTCGACTCCAACCGCACCGACCTGCTCCACGTTGGCTCGGGTGGTGTCGAAATGGGTGTTGTTGAGCACCACGGACCCCGGGTATAGGACCGTGGAGGCCAGAATCCGCTCGGCGGCTCGTCCCTGGTGCACCGGGAAGATGTGGGGGTAGCCCAAGAGGCCCTGCGCCACCGAGCGCAGATGCTCGAAGGAACGGCTTCCGGCGTAGCTCTCGTCGCCGGTCATCAGCGCTCCCCACTGCCGGGCGCTCATCGCACCGGTGCCGGAGTCGGTCAGCAGGTCGATGGTGACCTCGTCCGCCTTGAGGGCGAACAGGTTGTATCCCGCGCGCTGCAGCGCCTGGAGACGCTCATGCCTTGACAGGATGGGGATCGGATCCACCGCCTTGATGCGGAAGGGTTCGATGATGGTCCGGAAGCCCCAGTCTTTCACCGCTTCTCCAAAAGGCCCATGGCCATGGCCCGCGCGACGGCCTCCGCTCGTGTCCTGCAGCGCAGCTTCTCTCGGACGTGCTCGACATGGGTGCGCACCGTCGAGCGACTCACGGCGAGGCGGGTGGCGATCTGTTTTCCGGTAAGCCCCTGGGCGACGAGGTTGAGCACCTCCAACTCGCGCGGCGTGAGTTGCTCGCCGGGTCCCTGGACCTCCCCACCGGGAAGGAGCACGACCACCACCTCTTCCCCAACGGCACTGCAGAGCACCCGGGCAGGCTTTCCGGCCACCTTTCCCCGCGACTCCCGCACCCCGTCTCCTTCCTCCATGAGGGACCAGGCGCACCCGTAGCGACACACTTGCCGCTGCTCACCGTCACACACGTTGACCACATCGGCGCAGCGTCGGCCAACGCACAGCCCGAATCGGCGGCGCGCCGCGCTGTTGATGCGCGCGATGCGCCCATCCGGACCCACAAAGATGATCGGGAACGGTGTCATGGCGACGTCGGATAGGGGACCTATCGCGACATCGGTTCGATGACCATCCGAATCGGTCATATGACGGGCATGCCCGCCTCACCCCCCCGAAAACACCGCAATAGGCGGGCTCGAGCGCCCACCCGTCGTTTGGCGGTGCACTAGGTCGTTTGGCCTATGCCTCGGCCGGCTGCCCCGTCCGCTTCTTGGTCTTGGCGGCCTTGGGCTTGGCCTTCGCCTTCACTTCGGACTTGACCTCCACCTCGGGCCGCGCGCACTTCGGGGCCGCGGTGAGGAAGCACCCGTGAAGGGTCCGCTCGTCGAGCCGACAGGACCACACGAGCTCTCCATCGTCGACGGTCATGTCCGGGCAGCCATCACACATGTTCATCCGGCCATCCGGCAGCATGTCGACGGGCTGGATGATGAGGATGGACTGGAAATGCAGCTTCGGTGCACGCCGCCAGGGCTTGCGCAGCAGGTCGCCCACGTAGGTGCGCGCGGTGGTTCGCGCACCTTTGTCGAAGGCGGCAAAGCCGGCCAGCATGGTGCGACCGTGCCGGAGCATGGAGGGCCGGGTGTAACCGAGGTACCGCTTGAACAGCATGTGGTGGCCGGTCTGGACCAGCTCCATGTACCGCGGCCCGACATACCCGTAGATCCGCTCGCGGGAGCCAATGCGCGCGGTGAGGAGCCACTTGAAGGAGTTCGGGTCCTTGGTCCCGCCCAGGTAGGCACACGGAGTGAACGCCGCGTCGCGCTTGCGGATCTCGGCCACGACCTCCGGGGCCTCGATGGGCGCAGGGTTTTTGTCCTGGTCGTAGTACACGAGGTCGTCGAGCGGCACCGCCTGCCCGTTCTTGAAGTAGTCGAACTCCCGGGTGCGGGAGGTGCGGAACAGGATGAAGACCATGCTGTGGACGATGTCGATGTGCTCACGCGCCCACTCGGCCATGTCCGGCACGTAGGAGAGAGTGTCGCGGGTGATGGTGCAGTTGAACGCCACGCTCATGTCGCCGACCTCGGCAACCATCTTGGCGTAGTGCAACCGCAGCTCGTTCAGCTCCAGCTCGTTCCGACCCTTCCACTTCGGGCGGCCCTGGGTGGAGTCGATGTGGAAGGTGAAGCCGTACAGCCCCGCGTCCTTGAGCTGCCGCAGAAGCTCGGGGGTGAGGGCCAGAGCGTTGGTGTTGATGATCGGCTTGATCCCGAAGTCCTCGGAGACCATTCGAACGATGTCCACGATGCGCGGGTGGACCAGGGGCTCGCCTCCGGCGATGGACATGGAGTCGATCTTGCGCTGGCGCACCAGGGCATCGACATCCGCACGTACCTGCTCCAGCGTCTTGTCGCTGTTCGGGTCGTTCCGGGAGTAGCAGCCCTCGCAGTACAGGTTGCACCGCTTGGTGGGCTCGAGCCAGGACAACACGTTGTCGTTCAGCGACCAGGGCAGACGGTAGTACTGCGACGGATGAATGTCGGCATGCATCAGGCACTCCGGAGGGAAAAGAACCCCCCAGAGCTAACGGGTAGGCCCCACCGGTCCATCGGTCCGATGACCGACAGCCTCATGGTCCCGGTGGGGGACATCCGATTAGGATGTACATCTCATCGCGCCCTGCACAGGAGGCATCTTGCTGTTTCCCAACACGGTGGTCTATGCGCTCCGCGCGATGGGGTGGCTCGCCCTCGTCCCCGAAGGTCGACGTGTGCCGAGCAGCACCCTCTCCCAGGTCACCAACATCCCGAGTCACTACCTGTCCAAGGTGATGCGTCGTTTGGTCGCCGCGGGGCTGCTCTCCGCTCGCAAGGGGCACGGGGGAGGATTCGCCCTCGCACGGGCTCCGGAGCACATCACCATCGAGGATATCCTGCTCGCCGTCGACTTTCGCATCGAGCCGGAGACGTGCGCCTTCGGATGGGGTCGGTGCGACTCCGACGAACCCTGCCCGCTCCACCCCGTCTGGGGACGCCTCAAGGTGGCCTTCACCCACTGGAGCCAGACCACTACGCTCGCCGAGGTGGGGTCGTACCCGACCGGACCCGCTTGAAACTATGGGTCGTACCCGTCGAGATCGCTCTTCACCTCGCGCTCGCGCGGGCGAGGCGTGTGGGGGGGACGGTAGTCGTGCTCCGGATCGTGGAACAGGGCGCTGAGGCTGGGTTGTAGGGCCTCCAGGTGGATCTCGGCCATCGACAGCCGCTTCACGATGCCATCGAGGACCGAGCCGACCCCGTACTTCCCGAGCTGCCGGAACCAGGAGGCCAACCCGGTGTAGTTGCCCAGCGCGTAGTGCTCCAGGCGAATCGCGGACTGGGCGATCATCATGTCGCGTACCGCGGCGTCCGGCTCGTCCTCCTCGGTCCCGGCCTCCAACACCATCACCGCGACCTCGGCGTTCGGGATCTCCTCCAACTCGGTTCGCAGCATCTCGAAGGCCAGCTCGAGTTGCTCCAAGCACCAGGTGTTGGCGGCGACCTGCTCCCTCAAGGTGGTGGCCAACAGCGGCTGCTCGGCCCTTTTTGCGAGGTCGTAGAGGATATTCGCGGTTCGCCTGTGCCCGTCGTACATCCGGAAGAGCTCGCCCACACAGTATCGTTCGATGCTCTTCTGCATGGATCCCCCTCAATGGTGGACTCCACCCGAGATCGTGCCAGGGAAGTCCTCCGGATGTCGAACTCTCCCTTGATCCGGGCATCTCCGAATCCACGCCGAGCACCACCGCTGGCCACGCCAGGACCCTGGCCTCGGGCACATCGGTCACTCGCCGCTCAAGGCCAGGAGCGGAGCGCCGAATGGGGGTGAGACGACCTCGAGATCCATATGGACGTGAAGACACGCTGGTCCGCTTCGGTGATCGCAGTGCTCGCTGCGGGGCTCGCCGCGCAGATCGGCATCGCCCAGGTTGCGAACACCCGAAGTGCCAGCCAGACCGCTGAGACGTGGCTCACCGGCTCCCTCGGCATCACGGTCGACACCTTCAACGCCCTGGTGGCAGAGGACATCGAGGAACGGGCCAGCCTGCTCGTCCTGGACCGCGCCTTCCAGGACCACGTAGAGGCATCGGACCGGGGCGCGATCGATGTGATGGTCACTACGACCTTCACCCGCGACGACATGGCCTGGATGGCCTTCGATCGGAGCGGCCGGACCTTCCTGGCCGGGGGACCGCAGCGATCGCGGTGCGACCACCAGCCTCTCGTAGGGCACGACCCGCCCATGATCATGCGTTGTGGCGACCGCGCCCGCCTGGTGGTCTCTGTCGACCTGCTCAGCGGAGGGTGGGCGGAACGGTTTGCAGTGGGGTTGCCTCTCGACGGGGCCTACACCTCGAAGCTGAGCAGATTGACCTGGTCCGAGGTGGTCCTTCTGGACGACGCCCGGGTCGTGACCACGCTCAAGCAGCAGGACGGCACCCAGATCCGAACGGCACTCCCCGAAGACGTGCTCGGTTCCATCCGAGCGTCCGATCAATGGTTCGGCGCGCACCGACTGGTGCTACCCGCCTACCGCGGCTATCGCCTCACCGGGGACTTCGCCGAGCGTGCGCCCGGGGCTCGGTGGTTCGTGGCGTCACGGCGGATCTCCGAACGCGACCCGATCTTTCTCGCGCTGGTCGCCCCCACGTCCTTCTTCACCGCTGGCGTGCGGGCGAGCGGGATGATCCTGGCCTTTGGATCCCTGCTCCTGCTCCTGGTGTTGGCCAGCCTGGTGTCGGGAATCGTGGGCCGGTTCTCCGATCCGGTGGCCGCCCTGGTGCAATCGGCGCGCGCCGTGGCAAAGGGGAAGCTCGACACCAAGGTCCGGGTGCCCCCCACCGGCGAAATGCGTGAGCTGTGCGCCACCTACAACGACATGCTCGATCAGGTGCGCACCCGGATGACCCTGGAGCGCAACCTCTCCCGAGAGATCGGTCGCGCGGAGATCTCCACCGGCGTGCTCCACAATCTCGGCAACGTTCTCAACAGTGTGAACGTGGCGGCCTCCCGAATGATGGAGCAAACGGATTCCACCTACGTCGATCGCCTGGAACGGCTCGCGGTCCTGATGAAGGAAGATGAGAGCCTGCGCACGGCGCTTGCGCGCGCGGACCGGGGACCCATGTTGTCCCAGTACGTGGAGTCCCTCGCCGCAACCACGGCGACGGCCCACATGGCGCAAAAGGAGCGACTGGATGGTCTCACCAAGCACCTGGACCACATGCGGGCGGTCGTCCTCGCCCACCAGGAATTCGCACGCCACAAGGGAATGGTGGAGCTGTGCGTGGTCGCGGAGTTGGTGGACCATGCCCTGGTCATGACCGGGGTGCCGTGGACCCACGAAGGCATCGAGATCGAGATCGTCACCCGGGGCCGAAAGGCCGTGTACCTCGACCGGCACCGGACCCTCCAGGTCCTCGTGAACCTCCTCCGCAACGCCCGCGACGCGCTGGTGTCCGGCGCCTTCACCATGCCCCGCATCACGGTGGAGGCTGATGCCACCCAAAGCACTGCGCTCCGCATCCGCGTGGTCGACAACGGCTGTGGCCTGGCAGAGGAGCAATTGGTCCGGGTGTTCGCCCATGGGTTTACCACCAAGCGCGACGGCCACGGCTTTGGGCTGCACGCCAGCGCGCTGGCCGCGCAGGAGATGGGCGGCACCCTGACCTGCTCCAGCGCCGGCCCGGGCCAGGGTGCAGTGTTCACGCTGGACATTCCGACGCAAGCACTGACAGGGCAGAGCCTCCCTCCGGTGCGGATCCGATCCGCGGGCAGCTGACTCGTCGTCTGCGTTCAACTTCCTTCGAGACTATTCTCCGGTAGCCTGAGGATTCTCTGCATCCACCCATGGGGAAGAACCCGGGGATCCCAGGAGAAACGGGATCTCGGTATGGCACGCTCCTTGCTTGCGTCCCCATCGGACTGGTTCCACCCGAGGCGGAAGCCCGCCACCCGCAGTCCCGGAGATCACCCCGATGTCCCTGCCCACCATGATCCTGGCGCTCTTCATGACGCTCGTCGCAACCCCGACGGCATGGGCTGCAGACTCCGTCGATGCGCTCGTCACCGAGGCGATCGAGGCGAACCCCGAGCTGGCTGCCCGTCGCGCCACCGTCGAGGCACTTCGCGCGCTCGCCGGGGTGGCGGGAACGTGGCCGGACCCGGTGGTGGGGATCGAGTACTCGAACGTGCCGGTGACGTCCTTCGCGCTTGGAGACCACGCCATGGCCGGTCTCCAGTTCCGGGCGCAACAGACCGTCCGGCCGCCCACATGGAGCCGCCTCCAGCGCGAGGTCGGCGACGCGCTCGCGGAGGGAGAGGAGCATTCGCTGGCCGAAGCCGAGGTGCAGCTCGGAGTGACCGTGGAGCAGACGTACTGGAGGTTGGCGCTGTCTCGTCTGCTCGGAGACATCACCGAAGCGCACCTCGCCCGCACCGAGGAACTCCTCCAAGCCGTCGTTGCACGGTACGAGGTCGGCCGGGCGGGACAGCACGCCGTGCTCCGGCTCGGGGTCCTCCGAGATCGCCTGCAGGACGACCTCCACGACTTCGAGCGCGCCGATCGAGAGCTTTCCGCCGCCCTGGCCCGTGCCCTCTCCCGTGAAGAGGCGACCTTCGCGACCCCCACCGAATTCACTGCGCTGGACCCGCCCGCTGATGCCTCCGGCTGGGTCGACCTCGCACTCGCACACCGGCCCGAGCTGGCACGGATCCGGGCAGACGTCCACGGCAGCGAAGCGGCGGCCGACCTGGCCCGGGCGGACGGTCTGCCCGATGTGAGCTTCTGGGTGGGCTACCGCGTGAGAACGATCACGAGCAGAACCGACCCGGGTACCGACCTCGCGTCCGCGGGGCTCTCGGTGCCGATCCCCCTCGGAAGCGGGCGACGCGCGCGTGGACAGCGAGCCGCCTACCTACTCTCGGCAGAAGCGGCGGAAGCCCGGCATGCCGCTACAGTGGACCGCATCGAAGCTGACCTCACCTTCGTGCTCGCGCGCTGGCAACGCGCCCACCACAAGGCGGCCACCTACGATTCCGAGCTGCTGCCTGCGGCTCGCTCCACACTCGACACCACCCTCGCCGACTACAGGGTCGACAAGGCGGACTTCTCCTCCCTCTACGACGGAGAAATCGCCCTGCTCGACCTGGAGCGCGCGCGGTTGGCGGCTTCCGTGGAGACGCACATCCAGCGAGCCGAGGCACGAGCGGTGCTCGGCACCACTCCCCCCGGAGGTGTCCGGTGACCCGCTTCCTTCCCCTGTTGTTCCTGCTGCCGCTGGTGCTTGCCCCTGCCTGCAAAGGAGACGAGCATGCCGCGCACGACCATGCCGCGGAGACGGGCCAGCTCTACACCTGCGGCATGCACCCGCAGGTGGTCCAGGATGCCCCGGGCACCTGCCCCATCTGCAACATGGATCTCACTCCGGTGAAGGCGGATGCGGCTTCGACGGGAACCTCACCCGCCACTGGAGAACGAGAGATCCTGTACTGGCAGGCCCCCATGGACCCAACGTACATCCGGGACGAGCCCGGGAAGTCCCCCATGGGGATGGACCTCGTCCCCGTGTACACGGACGCGGTGGCCGAGGTCCCGGAAAACACCATCCGCATCGACCCCACCGTGGTCCAGAACATGGGGGTGCGGATCGAGCCAGTGCGCCGCCAGACCGTGTTCCGACACCTGCGCACCATCGGCGAGGTGGAGGTCGGCGAAGACGAGTTGTCGGTCGTGAACCTCCGCTTCTCCGGGTGGGTGGAGAAACTACACGTGGATCGCACCGGCGACCCGGTGAAGAAGGGGCAGGTGCTCTTCGAGATCTACTCCCCAGACCTCGTCTCCTCACAGGAGGAGTACCTCCTCGCGCTGCGCACCCAGGGGTCGGACAGCGTGCTCGCGCGGTCTGCACGACGGCGTCTCGAGCTCTGGGACCTGGCCGAGCGAGACATCGCCTCCATCGCCGAGTCGGGGGAGGCGCGGCGCACCCTGCCGATCCGTGCACCACAGAGTGGTTTCGTGCTGCACAAGGACCTGCTGGAGGGCGCCCGGGTCGCGGCAGGAACGGACATCTACCGAATCGGGAACCTCACCCGGATCTGGGTCACCGCCGAGATCTACGAGCACGATGCCCCCTGGGTCGAGGTCGGCCAGCCGGCACAGATGGAACTCTCCTACCAGCGAGGCAAAGTGCTCGAGGGTGAAGTGGCCTACATCTACCCAACGCTGGACGGAAAGAGCCGCACCCTGACCGTGCGCCTCGAGTTCGACAACCCCGGGATCCGCCTGAAGCCTGGGATGTTCGCCACGGTGCTGATCCAGTTCCGCCGCAAGGACGACGTCCTGGCCGTTCCGTCGGAGGCGATCCTCCAGACCGGGCGGCGAGACCTGGTGTTCGTGTCACTCGGGCGAGGGCACTTCGAGCCCCGGGAGATCACCACCGGGGTCGTCGGCGACCGGCACCTGACCGAGGTATTGGCGGGCCTCGAGGAAGGCGAGGAGGTGGTGGTGAGCGGCCAGTTCCTGCTCGACTCGGAGAGCCAGCTCCAAGAAGCCATCCGCAAGATGCGCAAGAAGGGCTCCGACGCCGAAGAGCCCGCTGCCCACGACCACCCGGACACCGTGTGGTCCTGCCCGATGCATCCGGAGGTCCTCGCGGGCCAGGAGGGCCGCTGCCCGCACTGCGGCATGGACCTCGAAGCACGCCCGGGTACCCCCGAAGAGCTCGCCGAGGTCTACGAGCCCGAGACCGCGCAACCGGGTCAGTACACCTGCCCGATGCATCCCGAGGTCATCTCGGACGGTCCAGGCCGATGCCCGGAGTGCGGGATGTTCCTCGAGCAGGTTCCCGAGGGCGGCCAGGCCACTCCCGGCTCCGAGCACGCCGAGCACTCCGGGCATGACCACGGGGGTGGTCCGTGATCGCCGCCATCATCGAGGGCAGCGTCCGGAACCGGTTCTTCGTGCTGCTGGTCACCGCGATGGTGGCCCTCGTCGGCTGGCGGATGCTGCGCAGCACCCCCGTCGACGCCATCCCGGACCTGTCAGACGTCCAGGTCATCGTGTTCACCGACTACCCGGGCCAGGCACCGCAGGTGGTGGAGGACCAGGTCACCTACCCCCTGTCCACCGCGATGCTCTCGGTGCCCTACGCCCAGGACGTGCGCGGCTACTCGTTCTTCGGTTTCTCCATGGTGTACATCATCTTCGAGGACGGCACCGACCTGTACTGGGCCCGCTCCCGCGTCCTCGAGTACCTGAACTTCGTCCAGAGCAGGTTGCCGGCCGGCGTCTCGCCCCAGCTCGGGCCGGACGCGACCGGCGTGGGCTGGGTCTACGAGTACAGCCTGACCGACTTCACCCCCCGCGCCGTCGTCCTGCGTGAGAAGCTCGACGCCGACCGTTCCCTGGAGGTGGAGGAGGACGAGATCCCCGAGCCGGGCGACGTCATCGTCGTCGGTGCGGAAGAGGTCTGCCGCACGCAGGTGCTCGGGATCTGCTTGAAGAAGGAAAACGAGGGGGGCGAGGAGGTTCGGGTCTATTCCCCCGGGCAACTCGCCCGCCTCTTCACCGTCGACACATCGCCCACCGCGGACGACCCAGATGCGTTCCGCGAAGCCTCGCTGAAGTACATCGTCGAGGCCTTCGACCGCGACGGTGACCGGCGCATCTCCCGACACGAGCTACACCGGGCCGCGAACTTCCGCGGCGTCGATCTCGGGGAGCTGCGCTCGCTACAGGACTGGTACCTGCGCTACGACCTCATGGCCCTCGAGGGCGTCTCAGAGGTCGCCTCCGTCGGAGGGTTCGTCCGCCAGTACCAGGTAGAGGTGGACCCCGAGAAGATGCGTGCCTTCGGAGTCTCGCTCCGCCAGGTCACGAAGGCCATCCAGGAGGCCAACCTGGATGTGGGCGGCAGGCTGGTGGAGATGGCCGAGACCGAGTTCATGGTCCGCGGTCAGGGCTACATCCGGTCCATCGACGACATCGAGACCATCCCGATCGGCCTGGACGAGTCGAGCCACGCCCCGGTGCTGATGCGACAGGTGGCGCGGGTGCAGATCGGGCCGGAGGCACGGCGCGGGCTGGTCGACATGAACGGCGAAGGCGAGGTCGTGACCGGGATCATCCTGATGCGCTTCGGCGAGAACGCGCTCGAGGTCATCGAACGCGTCAAGGAGCGCCTGGATGAGCTCAAGCGAGGGCTCCCGGAAGGGGTCGAGGTCCACACCTCCTACGACCGTTCCGATCTCATCGAACGGGCCGTCGAGACGCTGCAGCACAAGCTGCTGCTGGAGCTGGCCGTCGTCGCACTCGTCTGCATCCTCTTCCTGCTGCACCTCCGCTCCTCCATCGTGGCCATCGTCACCCTACCCATGGGCGTGCTGATGGCATTCATCTTCATGGGCCTGCTCGGCATAAACGCCAACATCATGAGCCTCGGGGGCATCGCGATCGCCATCGGCGTGATGGTGGACGCCTCGGTGGTGATGGTGGAGAACCTCCACAAGCACCGGGAGCGACAACCGGATGGGAACCAGCTCGACCTGGTCGTCGCGGCCAGCAAGGAGGTCGGCCCGGCCCTGTTCTTCTCGCTGCTCATCGTCACCGTGTCCTTCCTGCCGGTGTTCACGCTGCAGCAGCAGGAGGGCCGGCTGTTCAGCCCCCTCGCCTTCACCAAGACCTTCGCGATGGGCTCGTCCGCCCTCCTCGCCATCACCCTCATCCCGGTGCTCATGTACTACCTGGTGCGCGGGAAGATCCGGGCGCAGGCCGACAACCCCCTCTCCCGGTTCTTCATCTGGATCTACCGCCCGGTGATCCGGGCCGTGTTGCGCTATCCGCGTACGTTCATCGCGGCCGGCCTGTTGGTCGCGGCGGGGACCGTCTGGCCGCTCTCACAGCTCGGCAACGAGTTCATGCCACCACTGAACGAGGGCGACCTCCTTTACATGCCCACCACCCCGCCGGGGATATCGATCACCAAGGCGCGGGAGCTGCTCCAGCAGACCGACAAGATCATCGTTCGACACCCGCAGGTGAAGCACGTTCTCGGCAAGGTCGGGCGCGCCGAGACCGCGACCGACCCTGCACCCCTGACGATGATCGAGACCACGATCCTGCTCACCCCCCAGGAGACCTGGCCCAAGGGCAAGACCATCGAGGACGTCATCGCGGAGTTGGACGCGATGGTGCAGTTCCCGGGGCTCACCAACGCCTGGACGATGCCCATCAAGACCCGCATCGACATGCTCGCCACCGGCATCAAGACCCCGGTCGGCATCAAGCTGCTCGGGGACGACCTCGATGAGCTCTCGGAGGTGGGGCAGCAGATCGAGGCCGTGTTGACCACCCTGCCGGGCACGAAGTCAGTCTACTCGGAGCGCGTGGTCGGCGGAAACTACATCGACATCCGGGTGCGACGGGAGGACGCCGCCCGCTACGGGCTGAACGTCGTCGACGTCCAGGACGTGATCCGGTCCTCGATCGGCGGCATGAACGTCACCGAGACCGTGGAGGGGCTGGAGCGCTACCCGGTCAACGTCCGCTACCCCAGGGAGCTGCGCAACGACCTCGCCTCGTTGCGGGCGGTCGCCGTCCCCACACCGGTGGGCCACACCATACCGCTCGCCCAGGTGGCGGACGTGGAGGTGACCAAGGGACCACCGGCCATCAAGAGCGAGAACGCGCGACGGACTGCCTGGATCTTCGTGGACCTCGATACGAGCGACCTGGGCGGGTACGTGAAGCGCGCCCGGGAGGCGGTGGACGCCCGGGTCCCGATGCCGCCCGGGGTCTCGATCCTGTGGTCCGGGCAGTACGAGTACATGGAGCGCGCCAACGAGCGCCTCGCCCTGGTGCTCCCAATCACGCTCGGCCTGATCTTCATCCTCCTGTACGCCCACTTCCGAAGGATCGGTGAGACCGCCATGGTGATGGCGGGCACCCTCCTCTTCGCCCCCATCGGGGGGATCTGGCTGCTCTACCTGTCCGGCTTCAACATGTCGATCGCGGTCGGAGTCGGGTTCATTGCGCTCGCTGGCCTGGCTGCCGAGACCGGGGTGGTGATGATCGTGTACCTCGACGAGGCGTACGAGCGCTTCAAGCGCGAAGGGCGCCTGAGGACCGTGGAAGATCTGAGGGCCGCGATCATGGAGGGCGCCGTGGATCGCGTCCGCCCGAAGCTGATGACCGTCGCCACGACCATGATCGGCCTGTTGCCGGTGATGTACGGGACCGGGACCGGCACGCGCGTCATGAAGCGAATCGCTGCGCCCATGGTGGGGGGCCTGGCGTCCGCGACCCTGCTCACCCTGGTCCTCATCCCCGCCATGTACCTGCTCTGGAAGTGGTTCTGGCTCAATCGGGAGCTGCGAACCGCCTCAGCGGAATAAGCTGTGGCAATGGCCATCCTCTTCATCGACGACGACGACACCGGGCGGGACGTGGCTGTCTACAACCTGCGCAAGGCCGGCCTGGAAGTGGACGATGCCGCCAACGGTGCCGCCGGCCTGGCCCGTTTCGATCCCGATCGCCACCAGGTGGTGATCACCGACCTGAAGATGCCCGAGGTCGACGGGATGCAGGTGCTGGAGCGAGTCCACACCCTGGCCCCCGAGGTCCCGGTGGTGGTGATCACCGCCTTCGGGAGTATCGACCGGGCGGTCGCGGCGATGCGCCGTGGGGCGTGGGACTTCGTCGAGAAGCCCTTCTCCCGTGACCAGCTGGAGCTCACCGCCCGGCGCGCCCTGGAGGCGAGCCGCCTGCGCAGGGACAACCGCCGGTTGCGCGTGCAGGCCGTCGAGCGTCCGATCCATGCCGACTCCGCCGCCATGAAGGAGGTCCTGGACCTGGTGGACCGGGTGGCTCCGACCGACGCCACGGTGATGGTGACCGGCGAGAGTGGGGTCGGCAAGGAGCTGGTCGCCAGGCGCCTGCATGCCCGCTCCCTCCGCGCGACGGGGCCCTTCGTGGCGCTGAGCTGCTCCACCATTCCCACCGAGCTGCTGGAGGCCGAGCTGTTCGGGCACGCCAAGGGCGCGTTCACCGGCGCCATCCGCGCACGGGAAGGTCGGTTCCGCAAGGCTTCCGGGGGCACGCTGTTCCTGGACGAGATCGGGGAGATGGCTGCCGACCTGCAGGTCAAGCTGCTGCGCGTGCTCCAGGAAGGGGTTGTGGACCCGGTCGGCGCGGACGAGCCGGTCACGGTGGACGTGCGCATCATCGCCGCCACCAACCGTCGCCTCGACGAGATGGTCGCGGAGGGCACGTTTCGGGAGGACCTCTACTACCGCTTGAACGTCATCCGCATCGAGGTGCCGCCGCTGCGAGAGCGCCGCGAAGACATCGGAGTGCTGGCACGCGCGTTCCTGGCGGAGTTCGGCGGGGGTCGAGAGCTGGTCCTGCCGAAGGAGGTGGAAGCCGCGCTGCTGGAGCGGCCCTGGCGAGGCAACGTCCGCGAGCTGCGAAACGTGTGCGAGCGACTCGCCATCCTGTGCCCGGGAGATCGGGTCCGCCTCGAGGACTTTCCGAGAGACGCGATCCCGCAGGGCGCCAGCCGCTGGCTGGACCTCCTCCCGGAGGGGATCTCACTCATCGACCTGGAGGCGCAGGTCATCCAGCACACCCTCGATCGCTACCGCGGCAACGTCACCCATGCGGCGCAGGCGCTGGGCGTCCCTCGGCATGTCCTCGCCTACCGCATCGAAAAATACGGCTTGAAACGGGAAGGCAGGCACCCTTGACAGACGAGGAGGCCACCGCGCCCGGGCTCGCCCCTTGGTGGCACGAGCAGCAACCCCTGCTCGCGCACCCCCTGGGGGCGTGGATGAACGTCTCCGCGCCCGCCCTACGCGCACTGACCGCGACCCCGGCGCCGAAGCTTCGGATCGTCGACAGCCCCACCCGGATCGAGGTGGAGGTCGATCTCGGGGGTTGGGACACCAGCCGGATCGAGGTGGAGACCGTCGGAAGCCACCTGGTGATCCGGGGGGGAGGGGACCGGGACGACATCACGGCGACGGGTTCTGGTGTCACCCACCGCCCCTTCACCCGCGCCGTGCTCCTCCCGGAGGACGTCGAAGGGTCCTTCCGCCGGGTGAGCGTGGCCGGCTCCGTTCTCACCATGGTGCTGAGACGGTCACACCCGGGCTTCTGGCGACGGTTGTTCCTCCGACTGTGGCGCTGGCTGCGATCCAGCGTCTCCCCAAGCTGAACCTACGAGGACTTCGGCGGCGGCTCGTCGCTTCCCCCCGCCTCCTTCGCCTCCTGCTCGGCGTGGGCCGCGGCGATAGCCGCCCGCTCCGAGGGGGTCTCCAGCAACGGTCGGACCCGCGGGAGGACATCGAACACCGAGCGGGGGGCGTGGCCGGGGGGCGGTATCGGGCCGTCCACCTCGACCAGGTGCGAGCGCACCACCCGATCGCCCCGCAGGTACACCTCGGCATAGGTCTTTGGGATGAGCCGCTGGACGTTGCCCGCGGCATCCATCATGAACTCGTCCCTGAAGCACCCGGTGTGCAGCAGCTTCCGGTCACCGAAGCTCCACCATCCGGGCTGGTGCTGGTGTCCGAGGAGGATCACCGCATACCGGTCGCTCTCCGTGAGCATCCGGCGGAACTCCGCACCCTCGGCGACCGAGGTGTCGAGGGTGCCGAACCGGTACGCAACCTCCTTGAGCAGGGTCCAGCTGACCCGTTTCACAGGGTCGTTCCGGGACAGCAGCTCCCGCCAATAATCCCGGGTCCAGTACCGCCAGAACTTGCCCATCAGGAAATCGCGCACCTCGGGGAGCAGTTCGAACACCTGGCGCCTCGGCTTGAGGCGGTCCAGGTCGTACAGCACATGCTGGAGCGGGATCGCCACCTCCAGCAGGGCATCGCTGCCCCAGGGCAGCGCGAGGATCTGCTCCCCCTCGTGCGTCATCAGGGGGCGCTCGGTGTCCACTGCGAACATCGGGTCGACCTGCGCCCCGTGCTCCACGTGCAGGTCCCCGAGGTCGAAGGCAAACCCGGGGAAGTGGACCTGCTGTCCACCGGCCTGGGCGGCGACAACCCCCCGCACCTGGGGAAAGACCAGCTCCAGATCGTGGTTGCCGACCACGAAGTGCACCCGCCGCTCGGCCTCCGGATGACCCAGGAACTGGCGCAACGCCTCGAAGAAGTCCCCGTGGGCTTCGATCACCCGGTGGAGCTTGGCCACCGCGATCTCCTCGGTGACGCGCCGAGGGTAGGCCCCGTCCAGGGGGGTCTTCAGCAGGTCGAAGGTATCGCCGTTGAAGACCAGGTCGACCGCGAGGTCTCGGAAGGGCGGCCGGTTGTAGGCGAGGATCAGCTCGCCCAGAAAGGCGCTCTGGGGGAAGTCGTCCAGGACGCCCCCCGCACCCATCTCGATGTCGCTGAGCACAACCACGAGGCGATCGGCGATGGTGGGATTCGCTGCCACGTGGCTCCCCATAACGAGAGCGAGAGCACCTGAGGTAGAAGGTCCGCCAACCCGAGGCGGAAGAGGCGCTATGACCTGGGACCACTCCTTCGACTTCCTGGTGATGGGGTCTGGGGCGGGGGGGCTCACCGGAGCGCTCTTCGCCCGCGACCTCGGCGGCGAAGTGCTCGTGGTGGAAAAGGGCCCCCACTTCGGGGGCACCTCCGCCATGTCGGGCGGGGCGATCTGGGTGCCCTGCAATCACTTCCTGCCCGGCCTGGGTGTGGAGGACAGCCGAGAGCTGGCGCTGCGGTACCTCACCAACTCCACCCAAGGCGAGGTCGATCGGGCGCGGCTCGAAGCCTACGTGGACCACGCCCCGACCATGGTGCGCGAGTTGGAGGCCCGGTCCCACGTGAAGTTCCAGCCGCTCGTGGGCTACCCGGACTACGACGACCACTTGGAGGGCGCGCTCCCCTCCGGCCGCACCCTGGGAGCAACTCCCTGGCACGGGCGCCACCTGGGCGAGGCCCTGGCGGAGCTGCGGCCCTGCCATCCCCAGACCAACCTGCTGGGCAGCTCGCTGCTGGAGCACGCGCACGAAGCGCCCCTGCTCATGTCCACCGCCCTGCGCTCCCGGTTGGTGTCCACCTGGCGGCTCACCCGGAGCTTCGGACGAATCCCGCTGTCGTGGATCTACGGGCGCGACCCCTTCCTCACCATGGGCCAGGCGCTCATGGCCCGGTTCCGGGTCTCGCTCATCGAGCGGAAGGTCCCCCTCTGGCTGAACGCGACGATCACGGAGCTGG